>NZ_JBHMIM010000033.1:0-77031 GCF_048060115.1 Micromonospora sp. LOL_023 | reverse complement strand
GTCACGTCCTTCCACTCGAACCTCCCGATCAGGGTGTCGGAACCGTCCGGGTCGACATACCGGGCCCGCAACTTCGGGGACGTGGTGCCGACGACACCACCGCACGCCACCGACGAGGTGGTCAGCTCCGTCGGTACCCCTGGCCGCGAGTTGTAGCTGACGATCAGCCAGGTCTGATCGACGTAGAACATTTTCCAGCGGTCCTGCGTGGACTCGTACTGCCCCGAACTGTTGCACGCACACAGCCCGACCGTGTAGCCGGTCCACTGCCGGTTCACCGCGTACTGAACGTCGCTGGTCAGGGCGGAGCCGCCGAACTCGACGTCGACATCCGGCTGGATGACGCCGCACCCACCCGCCTCGTTGGCGTTGGCCTCCTGCGCCGCCAACCACTTCGACGACGGCAGTGGACGAGTGCCCCACGACATCCGAGGCGTCGCCGACACACCAGCCGTCCGGTACAGGTGCGTCGGCGTCGCCGAACACGACCAGGAGTGGTCCAGCTTGGCACGGACCTGCGCGGACAGCACCCGCTTGCCGCGGACCTGCCAGACGTTGAAGTCGAAGAACGACCGGTAGAGCGCGCCGTCGTAGGTGTTGCGGCCGACCCAGGCCCGGTTGCCGATGTCCCAGTTCGTGTTGATGTTGTTCGCGTACGCCCAGTTGGCGCTCTTGTTCTCGAATGACGGGTCGATGAAGACCGGGAATACGGTGTCGGGTCCGGTCAGCACCGCCTGATCCGGGACGACCGCGAGTTCGTCCGTGCCGACCTGCACCTCGACCGGCCGTAACGGGGTCGCCGGTCCCGGTCCTGCGGCGGTCGACGGCGCGGGCGCCTCCGCGCCTTCGGCGCTGCGCCCGGGGTCCGGCGGCAACACCTCGCCGCCGAGGGTGGGGTCGACCGACGAGTCCCACATCGATGCCGTCGGGGTCACTCCGACGGTACGCCCGGTCGGGTCAGCCAGTCGCAGACCGCCACCGGCGAGGGGTTCCGGTGTGATATCGCCGCCGAGCAGGTAACGCACCTGCGCCAAGTCTTCGTTGGCCGCAGCCTGCGCCGTCTTGACCTCCAACACATGCTTGAATCCGGTCCGGGTGGCGATCACGTGCAGGTCGATGTCAGTCAGCACCGACGAGTACGTCGCGGTGTCACCGTTGATGGACGGCGCGGGGAGCGGAGTCGGCCAGGAGATCGAGAACAAGTTGTTCCCGGCGTGCAGCTCTACCAGCGGTCCGCCGCCCCCACCGCTGAACGTCACCTCGGCCGTTGTCGCTGTCGGCCGCCATCGGCCACCGGTGGCGGTGACCAGCTGTGTCGAGATCGGAATCCAGGACCCGGCGGCATCGCGTACGCGTTGTGGAAGGACGGCCGACTCCAACGTCTTCGTTCCGTCCGGTTCCACATAGCTGTACGAGTACTCGGTGCCCTCGGCCAGGACCTCCACCCGATCGCCGCAGTCCGCAGCGACCTGTTCGGCTTCGCTTGCGGTAGCTGCCTGGTCGACGCAATCCGGCTGAGCTGTGGCAGCTACTGCTGGTCGAGGTAGGACTGTGAGGTGCCCGGGCAGGGCAAGCAGCGCGGCTACCAGGACACTCGTCCAGCGACGTCGTTGACGGATCGGACCGGTCGGCGGCGTCTGGACAGCATCCACTAGGGACCCCCGTAACTCTTGGCCATGTCCCTCCGACCCTAAAGATCCAACTAGCGATCTGTAAAGGCAGTATCACAAACCGCTACCTCAATCCCGGCAGATAGCCTGATAGTGGACCTACGACTGACTCAGTGTCGTCACGATCCGTCTGGGTGAGTGCCAGGTGACATCGGGCGTTCAACTGTGAAGAAGTCCGATCGACGTTGAGCCGAGTCGCCCGTCCACCGATCGACCGAGGTTGAGAGTCCAATAGTGACGGCAGGATAGGTGGGGTCGAGCATCTCAGGAGGTGGTAGCCATGTCCCCGTCCGTGTTGAACTCGTCCGTACCGCGCCGACGACTGGGCCGGGAGCTGCGTCAGCTGCGCGAGCGGCTGACCCAGCTGCCGCAGACGTCGGTCGCCAGCGAGCTGGAGTGGTCGGCGACGAAGCTGTGGCGGATGGAGTGCGGCGTGGTCCCGGTCCGCTCCGGCGACGTCGTGCTGCTCTGCGAGTTGTACGGCGTCGAGGAGGAGACCACCGAGATCCTTGCCGCGTTGGCGACCAAGACCCGGGGAAAGGGCTGGTGGCACGACTACGCCAGCCTGCCGTCCTGGTTCGAGCTGTACGTGGGCCTGGAAGAGGCCGCCAGCCGGATCCGCGTCTATCAGAGCCAGCTCATCCCGGGCGTGCTGCAGACCAGGGAGTACGCCACCGCGATCTTCACCAAGGACGTCGACGGCGTGCCCGTCACCAGATCGCCGACCGGGTCACGGTGCGGCTGGGCCGGGCCCGACTGCTGACCCGGCTGGAGCCGCAGGCTCCCGAGTTCGACATCGTCGTCGACGAGGCGGTGCTGCGCCGCGTGGTCGGGTCGCGCCAGATCATGGCGGCACAGGTGCGTCGGCTCGCCGATGCCGGCCGGCTGCCGAACGTCTCCGTCCGGGTCCTGCCGTTCTCGTCCGACCTGCATGCCGGGGTGCTGACCGGCGGCTCGTCACCATCCTGGACTTTCCCGAGCAGCACGAGCCCACCACGGGGTCTACCAGGAGTCGATCACCGGCGCGCTATTCCTCGACAAGCAGACCGAGAGCGACCGGTACGCTTGGGTCTACCACGACATCCGGTCGGCCGCGTTGAGCGAGGCCGAGTCGCGGGCGCTGCTGCTGGACACGGCGAAGGAGTACGAGCCATGACCGACCTGACCGGCGCCACCTGGCGCAAGAGCAGCCGATCCAACAGCGCGGGCGACTGTGTCGAGGTCGCCGAGGGGCTGGCCGGCGTGATCGGCGTACGCGACTCCAAGGACCCCACCGGCCCGGCCCTGACCATCTCCCCCACCAACTGGTCGGCCTTCATCACCGCCACCAAGACCGGCACCCTCACCGCCTGACCGCACACCACACAGGATCGTCGGCGGCGCTCACCAGTATCGGACGTCCACTGCGTCCTTGAGCACTGACGCATCGAGGTCGAGCATCGGCATCCGCCACTCGAAATGCGCCAGGTAGCGCAGCGGCAGGGTCACGATCAGCCCGAACACGATGACGATCGGCAACACGAACCAGACCTGCGGCCAGATAACGGAGCAGGGCAACGCCACGGCCGCCATCTGTCAGCTGATGTCCAGGGCGAAATCAGATCCGCAGTGCCGGCGATCCGGTCGTGTCGTGTCGTGTCGTCAAGATCAGTTGATGAAAATGCGGGCGGAACCCGGCGTGTCGTCTGGTTCTACATCATTTGATCTTGATGGGTGCCCTGCTGGCTAGGTCAGGTGGCGTCCAGGGTGGCGACGATGTCGGCGACCAGATCCGCAGTGTCCTCGATGCCGCAGGAGAGCCGGACGAAGCCCGGTGACGTGTCGTCACCCCACTGGGCCCGCCGGTCGGCGGCCGTGTGCAGTCCACCGAACGACGTGGCCGCCGACACCAGCTTCGACGCGGTCAGGAACCGGCCGACCCGGTCGGCGTCACCCAGGTCGAACGAGACGATCCCCGGGATACGGCGCATCTGCGCCGACGCGACCGCGTACGACGGGTCGGTCGGCAGGCCGGGCCAGCGTACGCCGGTGACGTCACGGCGGCCGAGCAGCGCGGTGGCGACCGCGTGTGCGTTGGCCGACTGGCGGGCCAGCCGCAGGTCCAGGGTGGCCAGTGACCGGTGCGCCAGCCAGCAGTCGAACGGACCGGGCACGCTGCCGGTCAGTTTGCGCCAGGTCTTCGCGGCGGACAGCGCCGCCGCCGACCGGGTGGCCAGGTAGCCGAGCAGCAGGTCGGAGTGGCCGGTCAGCGCCTTGGTGCCGGAGGCGACCACGATGTCCGCGCCGAGGTCCAACGGCCGCTGCCCGAGCGGGGTCGGCGCACTGTTGTCGACCGCGACCAGCGCTCCGGCGGTGTGCGCCGCCGCCGCGAGCGCGGCCAGGTCGCAGACGTCCAGCCCCGGGTTGGCCGGGGTTTCCAGCAGCACGAGGCGCACCCCGGCGAAGTCCGGGTACGGCCCGGCGGTCGGCACCAGCCGCACGGTCACGCCGAGCGGCTCCAGCACAGTGGAAGCCAGCGCCCGCACGGTGAAGTAGCCGTCGGCCGGCAGCAGCACCGTGTCGCCGGGGCGCAGCGTGGTCAGCAGCAGCGCGGTGATCGCCGCCTGGCCGCTGGCGAAGACGAGGGTGTCGCCACCTTCCAGACCGCCGATCGCGGTCTCCAGGTTGCGCCGGGTCGGGTTGTCCTCCCGGGCGTAGCCGTCGCGGTCCGGCGACGGCCCGGTCACCGGGTCCAGGTGGTACGGGGCGGCGAAGACCGGACCGGGCAGGAACGGCTGCCCCGGCACCGGCTCGGGCAGTCCGGCGGTGACGCAGCGGGTGCCGTCGCCCCAGCCGTCGTCCTGAGCATCGCTGGAGCTGCCGTGACCCGTGCCGAGGGAGGTGTTCGTCATGGGGCTCATCCTGACCGACCCGGCTGACCAGCGGCAGAGCCTATTCCGGTTTCGTGGCCCGCGTCATCAGCACGGTCAACGCGGTACGCGGATCCAGGCCCTCGTGGCAGATCCGCTCCACCTGCTCGGTGATCGGCATCTCGACGCCGTGGGCGTGCGCCAGATCCCGGATCGACAGGCAGCTCTTCACCCCTTCGGCGGTCTGCCGGGTGGCGGCCTGCGCCTGCTCCAGGTTCTCCCCCCGGCCCAGGTGCTCGCCGAAGGTCCGGTTGCGCGACAGCGGCGACGAGCAGGTGGCGACCAGGTCACCGAGGCCGGCCAGGCCAGCGAAGGTCATCGGGTCGGCGCCGAGCGCCACCCCCAGCCGGGCGGTCTCGGCCAGCCCCCGGGTGATCAGGGTCGCCTTGGTGTTGTCGCCGAGGCGCATCGCGGTGGCGATGCCGTACGCCAGGGCGATCACGTTCTTGACCGCCCCGCCCAGCTCGCAGCCGATCACGTCGTCGTTGGTGTACGGCCGCAGGTATCCGGTGAGCATGGCCTGCTGCACGGCGGCGGTGCGCGCGGTGTCGGTGCCGGCGACGACGCTGGCGGCCGGCTGCTCGGCGGCGATCTCGGCGGCCAGGTTCGGGCCGGAGACCACCACGACCCGGTCCGGGCTGACCCCGGCGGTCTCGACGATCACCTCGCTCATCCGCCTGGTGGTGCCGAGTTCGATCCCCTTCATCAGGCTGATCAGGGTGGCGTCGGGGCCGATGTGCGCGGCCCAGTCACCCAGGTTGCCGCGCAGGGTCTGCGACGGTACGGCGAGCACGACCAGATCCGCGCCCTTGATCGCCTCGGCGGCGTCGCTGGTGGCGGTGACCCGGTCGGCCAGCCGTACCGCTGGCAGGTAGTCGGGGTTGGTGCCGTACTCGCGGATCGCGGCGGCGACCGGCTCGCGTCGCGCCCAGACGACCACGTCGGCTCCGGCGTCGGCGAGCACCTTGGCGTACGCGGTGCCCCACGAGCCGGCACCAAGTACGACGGCCCGGCGGGTCACTGGCCGGGCTCCCGCGCGGTCCGGTCCGGGACAACCGTCGTGTCCGAGGCAGTGACAGCCTCGGAGACAGCCGGGTCCGGCACTGCCGTCGTGTCCGAGACGGTCGTGTCCGGGGCGATCTCGTCCGTGGCGGTCGGGTTCGGGATGCCGGCGGCCTTGCCGTTGCGCCGGGCAGCCGGCACGTACAGCGGTGGCGGTGTGCCGCCCCGCAGCTCGGCGACCATGTCCCGCAGCCGCAACATCAGGACCTCGGTGATCTCGTCCAACACCGCCCGGGTCGGCTCGGCCCCGGCCCAGCGGGAAAGGTCGATCGGCTCGCCGGCGACGACGGTCACCGGCCGGCCGGGCAGCAGGTTCAACTTCCTCTTCTTGGCACGCGGGTTGTACAGGTTGTGCGTCCCCCACATCGCCACCGGCACGATCGGGGCGCCGGTGGCGAGGGCGAGCCGGGCGGTGCCGGTCTTGCCGCGCATCGGCCACTGGTCGGGTTCCCGGGTGGTGGTGCCCTCCGGGTAGATGACCAGCGCGCCGCCTTCGTCGACCGCGGCGACCGCCGCTTCCAGCGACTTGGCGGCATCCACGCCGCCCCGGTACACCGGGATCTGTTGGGCCTTGATGATCCAGGCACCGAGCAGCGGGATCGCGAAAATGCTGGCCTTACCGAGGAAGCGGGGCCACCGCCCGGCCTCGTAGATGTAGTGGGCGATGACCATCGGGTCGGCGTGTGACACGTGGTTGGCCGCGATGATCACACCACCGGAGCCGGGGATGTGTTCCATTCCGGACCACTGTCGCCTGGTCCAGAGGGTCATCGTCGGTTTGACCACCATCACGACGAAACGTCGCCAGAAGCCTAGTTTCCGCCGCGCCACCCGAACCTCCTCGTCACCCGGATCCGTACCCGAGCGGGTCGCTACCCGGCCGACCGCCCGCAGCGAGAATCATGCCTTGTCGGACCCGGCCAGAGCCAACGCGAGCCCAGCCGGCAGGATGGGTCCGTGGGGGACGCGATCTGGTCGGTGGTGCTGCCGGTCAAGCGGCTGGCGGCGGCGAAGAGCCGGCTGCGCGGCGCGCTCGACGGCGTACGGCACGAGGAGCTGGCGTTGGCGTTGGCCTGTGACACGGTCGCCGCGGTGCTGGCCTGCCCACTCGTCGCCGAGGCGGTCGTGGTCACCGCCGACCCGGTGGCCACCGCGGTGCTGGCCGGGCTGGGTGCCCGTACCGTGGCCGAAGCTGACGGCGGCGGACTCAACGCCGCGTTGGTGCGCGGGGCCGCGACGGTCGGTGCCGGCCGGCCGGTCGCGGCGCTCACCGCGGACCTGCCCGCGCTGCGCCCGGCGGAGCTGGCCGCCGCGCTACGAAGCGTGGATGCCGGCCGCTGCTTCGTGCCGGACGCCGCCGGCACCGGCACGGTCCTGCTGGCCGCCGACGGCACCGCGCTGCTGCCCGGATTCGGTGCCGGCTCGGCACGCCGGCACGCCGGCTCGGGGGCCCGCCGACTCGACGGCCACTGGCCGTCGCTGCGCCGCGACGTGGACACCGTCGCCGATCTCGCCGCGGCGGTCCGGCTCGGCCTGGGCCGGCACACCATCGCGCTGTGCCCGGCCGGAGTACCGTGCTGACATGCGACGCGAGACGGTGGGCCGACGATGCAGGGCACGGTGAGTTGACATGCAGGGCACGGTGGCGACCTTCGATCCAGCGACCCGCACCGGCACGGTGCTGCTCGACGACGGCGCGGAGTTGACCTTCCCGTCGGAGGCGTTCGACGCTTCCGGGTTGCGGCTGTTGCGCCTGGGGCAGCGGGTGCGGATCGAACACGATGGGTCGGGGCGGGTTAACCGCGTCACGTTGCCCACATTTGGCTAGCTCAACCCGGGCCATATTCATTCCACGTTCACCGTGATCAGGTCATGATTGCCTGGTGACGCCCGCCCCCTCCAGGCGCGCCGCCCGTCCGCGCCGCGCAGCAGACCAGCCCGCCGCCGACGTCGACGCGACTCCGACGCCTCGGCCGACCCGACGTCGCACCGCCAACGGTGCCGCCGCCAGATCGGCCAACGCCGCCAGATCCGCCGCCGCCGCTGAGCCGGTGGCGGCCGCCACCGCCGAAGCCGAGGCCACCTCGGCCGAGCCGGTCACCACCACGGAACCGGTCACCACCACGGAACCGGTGGATGCCATCACCGGGCCGGTGGACGACACCGTGGAGCCGGTGGAAACGGTCACCGGGCCGGTGGATCGGGCTGAGCCGGTGGAAACGGTCACTGAGCCGGTGGACCGGGCTGAGCCGGTGGCCACCCCCGAGCCAGTCACCCTGACGCCGCTGCCCGACGACCGCTTCCTCAACCGGGAGCTGTCCTGGCTCGACTTCAACTCCCGGGTGCTGGAGCTGGCCGAGGATCCGCAGTCCCCAATGCTGGAGCGGGCCAAGTTCCTGGCCATCTTCGCCAACAACCTGGACGAGTTCTTCATGGTCCGCATTGCCGGGCTCAAGCGCCGGCTGCAGGCCGGACTGCCGGTACGCGGCGGCGACCGGCTGCCGCTGCGTACCCAGTTGGAGCTGATCGCCGCCAAGACCGCCGGGCTGGTCGCCCGGCACGCCCGCTGCTTCACCGAGGAGGTCCGCCCCCGGCTGGCCGCCGAGGGCATCCACCTGATCCGGTGGAGCGACCTGACCCCCGGTGAGCGGGAACGGCTGCGCACCTACTTCCGGGAACACATCTTCCCGGTGCTGACCCCGCTCGCTGTCGACCCGGCACACCCGTTCCCGTACATCTCCAGCCGGTCGCTGAACCTCGCCGTCGCGGTCCGCGACCCCGACGGCGGACCGGAGCTGTTCGCCAGGGTCAAGGTGCCCAACAACGTGCCCCGGTTCGTGGTGGTCAGCCAGGACGGCCAGGGCGCCCGGTTCCTGCCGGTGGAAGACATGATCGCCGCCCAGCTGGGCCAGCTGTTCTCCGGCATGCAGGTGGTGGAGTGCCACCTGTTCCGGGTCACCCGCAACGCGGACTTCGAAGTCGACGAGGACCGCGACGAGGACCTGCTGCAGTCGCTGGAGCGGGAGCTGGCCCGGCGCCGGTTCGGCCCACCGGTACGGCTGGAGGTCGCCGCCTCCATCTCCGACCACATGCTCGACCTACTGGTCCGCGAGCTGGACATGGACAGTCACGACGTGCTGCGGGTGCCGGGTCTGCTGGACCTGTCCGCGCTGTGGCAGGTCTTCGAAGCGTCCGACCGGCCCGATCTCAAGGACCGCCCGTTCGTGCCGGCCACCCATCCACGGCTGGTCGAGGGCGAGGTACCGCGCAGCGTCTTCGCCACGTTGCGCGACGGCGACATCCTGGTGCACCACCCGTACCACTCGTTCTCCACCAGCGTGCAGCGCTTCATCGAGCAGGCGGCCGCCGACCCGCTTGTGCTGGCGATCAAGCAGACGCTGTACCGCACCAGCGGCGACTCCCCCATCGTCGACGCGCTGATCGAGGCCGCCGCCGCCGGCAAACAGGTGGTGGTGCTGGTCGAGGTCAAGGCCCGCTTCGACGAGCAGGCCAACATCGGCTGGGCGCGGATGCTGGAACGCGCCGGCTGTCACGTCGTGTACGGCCTGGTCGGGTTGAAGACCCACTGCAAGACCGCCCTGGTGGTACGCCAGGAAGGCAACCAGATCCGCCGCTACTGCCACATCGGCACCGGCAACTACCACCCGAAGACGGCCAGGCTGTACGAGGACTTCGGCATGCTGACCGCCGACCCGGAGGTCGGCGCCGACCTGACCGACCTGTTCAACGTGCTGACCGGCTACAGCCGGCAGACCGCGTACCGGCGGCTGCTCGTCGCCCCGCACGGCGTCCGCAGCGGGCTGGTCGAACGGATCGAACGCGAGGTCGCCCACGTGCGGGCCGGCCGACCCGGCCTGGTGCAGTTCAAGGTGAACTCGCTGGTCGACGAGGAGATCGTGGACTCGCTGTACCGGGCCTCGCAGGCCGGCGTACAGGTGGATCTGCTGATCCGGGGCATGTGCACCCTGCGGCCGGGAGTGCCGGGGCTGTCGGAGAACATCCGGGTCCGGTCGATCCTCGGCCGGTTCCTGGAGCATTCCCGGGTGTTCCGGTACGGCAACGACGGCGACACCGAGTTCTGGATGGGTTCGGCCGACCTGATGCACCGCAACCTGGACCGCCGGGTGGAGGCGTTGGTGCAGGTGACCGATCCGGTGGCCCGCGCCGAGCTGGACCAGGTGCTGACGGATGCGTTCAGCCCGGAGTGCGAATCCTTCGAACTGCATCCGGACGGCACCTGGACCCGGCACCACTCCACCGAGGGACGTCCACTGGTCCACCTGCAGGAAGGGCTGTTGCGGCGGTTCGTCGGCACCGGCAAGTAGGGCCGCCGCGCACCGGCACCTCGGCGGGGTCGGAGCTGGCCAGCGGCAGTTCCCCGGCACCGGCTGTCCGCCGTCTGACGGCGCTAGGCTGGCCCGATGGTGGAGGAGGAACGCAAGTACGAGGTCGACGGCGGTTTCGCCGTGCCGGACCTGGCCGGATGTGTGCCGGACGGCGGCCGGCTGGTGGCGGTGCCCGCGGCCAAGTTGACCGCCACCTACCACGACACCCCGGATCTACGGCTGGCCCGCGCCGGGGTGTCGCTGCGGCACCGGGTCGGTGACGACGAGCCGTGGACGGTGAAGCTGCCGGCGGACGCCCCCGGCGTACGGCACGAGATCAGTCGACCCGGCAAGCGGAGCAAGCTGCCGGCTGAGCTGGCCTGGCTGGTGACCGCGTACTCGCGGGGGGCCGAACTGACGCCGGCGGCGACGGTGCGCACGGTGCGCCAGGTGCTGGAGGTACGCGACGCCGACGACGCGCTGCTGGTGGAGCTGGCCGACGACGCGGTGTCGGTGCTCGACGGCAAGACGGTCCGGTCGACGTTCCGCGAGATCGAGGTCGAGTTCAAGACCGGCGACCGGGAGCTGCTCGACCGGGTGGAGACCGAGTTGGTCGCGGCGGGGGCGACCGCTGGCGGGTTCACCCCCAAGCATGTACGCGCGTTGGGCGCGGCGGCTGCCGGCCCGGCCGACCTGGCGGCGGTGGAGCCGTTGCCGGCCGAGCCGGCCGCCGCCGACGTGGTGACCCGGGCGATCCGCGACGGCATCGCCCGGATCCTGGCCCACGACCCGCTGGTGCGGCTGCACGCCCCGGTCGGCGACGACGACACCGCCGTACACCAGATGCGGGTGGGCTGCCGGCGGCTGCGCAGCGACCTGCGTACCTTCCGGGCGTTGGTGGATTCCGACTGGGCCGCGCCGCTGCGCGAGGAGGTGAAGTGGCTGGCCGGGGTGCTCGGTGGTGCCCGCGACGCCGAGGTGCTGCGGGCGCGGCTGCGGCGTACCGCGGCGGCGGACCCGTTGGCGCCGCTGCCGTCGGCGGCGGTCGACCGGATCGACGCGACGCTCGCCGACCGTCACGGCACGGCACTGGCCGAGGTGGACGCCGCGCTGCGCTCCGACCGGTACGTTGCTCTGGTGGAGATGCTGGTGCGGGCGGCCCGCGAGCCGCAGCTGACCGGGGCGGCCGTCGGCCCGGCGACCGAGGTGCTGCCGAGGCTGGTCGCCAAGCCGTGGCGGCGGTTGGCGTACGGCGGCAGCGGGGTGGACGGTGCGGCCGATCTGATGCTGGACGCCCCCGACGAACGCTGGCACGCGGTGCGGATCAACGGCAAGAAGGCCCGGTACGCGGTGGACGCGGTGGCGCCGGTGGTCGGCGGTGGGGCGGCCAAGTTGGCGAGGGCCTTGTCGAAGGTGCAGAACCTGCTCGGTGAGCATCAGGACGCGGCGGTCGCCGCCGACACCTGGCGGGAGATCGCGGCCGGCCATCCGGACGATCACGAGTTGGCGGTGACCGCGGGGCGGCTGGTGGAGCGGGAACGGGCGGCGATCCGGGCCGCCCGCGCGGACTTCGCGGTCGCCTGGGGTCGGGCGACGACGAAGCAGCGTACGAAGTGGTTGCCGTGACCGAGGTGCGCGCCGCCGGCGGCGTGGTGTGGCGGGCCGACGACACCGGCACGATCGAGGTGTGTCTCGTCCATCGGCCCCGGCATGACGACTGGTCGTTGCCGAAGGGCAAGTTGGAGCCGGCGGAGCATCCGCTGGCGGCCGCGGTACGCGAGGTCGCCGAGGAGACCGGGGTACGCGCGGTGCCGCAGGTGCGGCTGCCGTCTATCCGGTACACGATGCCGGACGGCCACCCCAAGCTGGTGGACTACTGGTCGATGCGGGCGGTGCGGGCCTCGTCCGGGCCGGTGCCCGACGAGGCCGCCGACGAGGTGGACGAGGTGTGCTGGCTGCCGCTGAGGCAGGCCCAGCGGCAGTTGACGTACCGGCACGACGTGGGGGTGCTGCGCGGGTTCGCGGCGCTGCCACCGGTGTCTGTGACGTTGACCCTGGTGCGGCACGGGCATGCCGGCAGCCGGGACACCTGGCCTGGTCCGGACAGTGCGCGTCCGTTGGACACCGCGGGTCTGCGCCAGGCGCAGGCGTTGGCCGCGTTGCTGGCGCTCACCGGGCCGGACCGGGTGTTGTCCGCGTCGCCGCGGCGGTGCGTGCAGACGGTGGCCCCGTTGGCGCGGGCGGTGGATCTGCCGGTCGAGGTGGACTCGGTGTTCGACGAGCCGGCGCCCGGCCAGGACCCGGACGAGAAGGCGTTGGCGGCGGCCGGCCGGTTGGCCGAGTTGGCGGCGGCCGGTACGCCGGCGGCGGTCTGCAGTCAGGGAAAGGTGATCGCGCCGGCGCTGATGCTGTTGAGTCGGCGCGCGTCGGCGGACTACCTGACGGCCAAGGGCGGTGGCTGGCTGCTGTCGTTCGCCGGTGACCGGCTGGTCGGCGCCGACCAGCTGTGACCGGCCCCGCGCGCAGCAGGGTCTGCGCACACACGAAGGCGCCTACCGGGTCTCGGTAGGCGCCTTCGTGTGTGATGGCTGTTCGGCCGGTCTGGCCGGCCGGTCAGCGAGTGGTCTTGCGGGCCGCGGACTTCTTCGCCGGAGCCTTCTTCGCCGCTGCGGACTTGGTCACGGTGGACTTCGTCGCGGCGGACTTCTTGGCCGGGGTGGAAGCGGTCGACCTCGTCGCGGCGGTCTTCTTGGCCGTGGTCTTCTTGGCTGGGGCGGAAGCCGCCGACTTCGTCGCGGTCGACTTGGTGGCGGCGGTCTTCTTGGCCGTGGTGGCCCGCTTCGCGGGTGCCTTGGCTGCGGTCGACTTGGCGGCGGAGCTGGTGGACTTCGCCGCACCGGCCCGAGCCGTGGTGGTCTTGGCCGCGCTCTTGGCCGCGGTGGCCTTAGGCGCCTTGCCGGCGGCCACCATGTCCTTGAAGCCCGCTCCAGGCCGGAAGACCGGCACGGATGTCTTCTTGACCTTCACCGACTCCCCGGTACGCGGGTTGCGGGCTGTTCGAGCCGCGCGGACGCGCTTCTCGAAGACCCCGAACCCGGTGATACCCACTCGGTCGCCTTTGGTGACCGCCGCCTGGACCTCGGCCAGGACGGCGTCGAGCGCCGTCGTCGCCGTCTTTCGGTCCCCCAGGCGAGCCGCAAGCGCGTCGATGAGCTCTGCCTTGTTCACGAGTTCCCTCCCGTATGTGCAACTGGACTCTGCGAGCCATTCTGCGCGCACGGTATGCCCTGTACCGGCAGGACACAAACATCTACGGGAAAAAAGTCCTTGTGTCGTAACGGATTCGCCCCCATCCGGTGGCCCGAACCGGCCGGTTGGCAGTAGCCGGGCGGTTGGTGGGCCATCGGATGGGGGCGGAATCGGCGTCTGGCAAGCGCTCGGGAAGGCCTTGGTGATGGCCAACACAGGGCACAGGTAGCGCCGCGCGAGGCGGATCGGAGCTATACGACGACCGGCTTGATGGGCAGGCGGTTCCTCTCGTACTCGGTGATGTCCGACTCGTGACGCAGGGTCAGTCCAATGTCGTCCAGTCCCTCCATGAGCCGCCACCGACTGAACTCGTCGATCGGGAACGACCAGCTGGCCCCGCCGGCTCTGACCTCGCGGGTGGTGAGGTCGACGGTGACTGCTGCGGTGGGATCGCTCTCGACGAGCGCCCACAATTCCTCAATGGCGGCCATTTCCAGCTCGACCGGCAGGAGGCCTTCCTTGAGTGCGTTGCCCCGGAAGATGTCTCCGAAGCGGGGAGACATCACCGCCCGGAAGCCCCAGTCCCGCAAGGCCCACACGGCGTGTTCACGCGATGACCCGGTGCCGAACTCCGGGCCAGCGACGAGAATGGATGCCCCCGAATATGAAGGATTGTTCAGAACGAATTCCGGATCCTCGCGCCAGGCATTGAATAGTCCGTCGGCGAAGCCGGTCCGGGTCACCCGCTTGAGGTACACGGCCGGGATGATCTGATCCGTATCCACGTTGGATCGGCGCAGCGGGACAGCGGTCCCGGTGTGCAGAGTGAACTTGTCCATGTCGTGTTCCCGTCTAGTCGGTGCGTCGTCGCCCGGCCGGTCAGTTCAGGTCCGCCGGCGCGGCCAGCCGGCCCACCACAGCGGTGGCAGCGGCCACCGGCGGCGACACCAGATGAGTACGCCCGCCGCGGCCCTGCCGGCCCTCGAAGTTGCGGTTGGAGGTGGACGCGGAGCGCTCCCCCGGCTTGAGGGTGTCCGGGTTCATGCCCAGGCACATCGAGCAGCCGGCGAACCGCCACTCCGCGCCGGCCTCGGCGAAGACCTTGTCGAGTCCCTCGGTCTCGGCGGCCTCGCGCACCTTGGCCGAGCCGGGCACCACCAGCATCCGTACGCCGTCGGCGACCTTGCGTCCGCGCAGCACGTCGGCGGCGGCCCGTAGGTCCTCCAGCCGGCCGTTGGTACAGGAGCCCACGAAGACCACGTCGACGGCGACGTCCCGCAGCGCGGTGCCGGGCCGCAGGTCCATGTACTCCAGGGCCCGCCGGGCGGCGACCTGCTCCGCGTCGGTGTCGAACTGCTCCGGGTCGGGCACGGTGGCGCTCAGCGCGGCGCCCTGCCCCGGGTTCGTGCCCCAGGTCACGAACGGCGTGATCGCGCTGGCGTCGAGGATCACCTCGGCGTCGAACGTCGCGCCCTCGTCGGTGACCAGACTGGACCAGTAGGCCACGGCGGTGTCCCAGTCGGCGCCCTGCGGCGCGTTCGGCCGGCCCTTGAGGTAAGCGAAGGTGGTCTCGTCCGGTGCGACCATGCCGGCCTTGGCGCCCCACTCGATGGACATGTTGGCCACTGTCATCCGGCCCTCCATGGAGAGCTTGCGGATCGCCTCACCCCGGTACTCGACGACGTAGCCACGGCCGCCGCCGGTGCCGACCTGGGTGATCAGGGCCAGCACCAGGTCCTTGGCGGTGACGCCGGGGCCCAGCTCGCCGGTCACGGTGACCGCCATCGTCTTCGGCCCGGTCTGCGGCAGTGTCTGGGTGGCGAGCACGTGCTCGACCTCGCTGGTGCCGATGCCGAAGGCGAGCGCGCCGAAGGCGCCGTGGGTCGCGGTGTGCGAGTCGCCACACACGATGGTCATGCCCGGCTGGGTCAGGCCCAGCTGCGGGCCGATGACGTGCACGATGCCCTGCTCTTCGTCGCCGAGGGCGTGCAGCTTGATGCCGAACTCGGCACAGTTGCGGCGCAGCGTCTCGATCTGGGTACGCGAGGTCGGGTCGCTGATCGTCAGCAGGTCACCGCGTCGGCTGTTGAACGCCGGATCGGCGTACCCGGTCGGGGTGTTGTGGTCCTCGGTGGCCAGGGTCAGGTCGGTACGGCGTACCGGGCGCCCGGCCACGCGCAGCCCGTCGAAGGCCTGCGGGCTGGTGACCTCGTGCAGCAGGTGCAGGTCGATGTAGAGCAGGTCCGGTTCGCCCGGGGCGGATCGCACCACGTGGGCGTCCCAGACCTTCTCGGCCAGGGTCCTGGGCGATGTCGGCTTCGAAGTGGCTCCCACCATCTGGACATCCTAAATTCTGGGAGGTATGTTTCGGCTTGTGGGACACAGTATGAGCGGTGTCGGCGTTCTCGACAAGGCGGTCGTGATCCTCGCGGCGTGCGTGGACGGCGCCAGCCTGGCCGAACTCGTCGAGCGGACCAAGCTGCCCCGGGCCACCGCGCACCGGCTGGCCCAGGCGCTGGAGATCCATCGGATGCTGGTCCGGGACACCCAGGGGCGCTGGCGGCCCGGCCCCCGGCTGGGCGAGTTGGCCAACGCCGCGCCCGATGTGCTGCTGACCGCGGCCGAGCCCTTGCTGGCCGCCCTGCGCGACGCCACCGGCGAGAGCGCACAGTTGTACCTGCGCCGCGCCGACGAACGGATCTGCGTCGCGGCCGCCGAGCGGGCCAGCGGGCTGCGGGACACGGTGCCGATCGGCTCGGTGCTGCCGATGACCGCCGGTTCGGCCGCGCAGATCCTGCTCGCCTGGGAGCCGCCCGAGGCCGTCATGCCACTGCTGCCTCGCTGCAAGTTCACCGGCCGGACGCTGGCCGAGGTGCGCCGACGCGGCTGGGCACAGAGCGTAGCCGAACGCGAGGCCGGGGTGGCCAGCGTCTCGGCTCCGATCCGGGACCGCACCGGCCGGGTGATCGCCTCGGTCAGTGTCTCCGGCCCGATCGAGCGACTCGGCCGCCGCCCCGGCGAGCGCCATGCCATGGCGGTCGTCCGCGCCGGCCAACGACTCTCGGGCCTCTGACGACCCGTCCCCGAACCTCACCGGCGATCTTGCAGTTATCGAGGGACAATTCGGGCAAATACTCTCGATAACTGCAAGATCGCCGGTGAGGTTCGGGTGTGATGCAGAAATGCGGCGGGCACCACCGGTGATCGGTGGTGCCCGCCGCATTTCTGTGTCACATCTGTAGCCCCGACCGGATTCGAACCGGCGCTACCGCCTTGAGAGGGCGGCGTCCTGGGCCGCTAGACGACGGGGCCAGAACTTCCGTGTTTCCTACCGCTGTGTCCGTTAGGACGCGGTGCCGAACTCTAACAGAGACCAGCACCCCGATGCCATCCGGAATCCCTTCCGGCATCGGTCGCTGGGGTACCAGGACTCGAACCTAGACTAACTGAACCAGAATCAGTCGGGCTGCCAATTACCCCATACCCCATCGGCGCTTGCTGCACCGGGACAGAACTCTACCTGACCCCATGGTGCGCGCCAAATCGGGTTACCGCAGCGGTTTGCCGCAGCGCGCCTCGGCGCCGAGTCGGCTCACCCCAGGTCAGCCCGCCCCCCGGATCGGCTCACCCCAGGTCAGCCCGCCCCCGGATCGGCTCACACCGGGTCGGCCGCGACCACCGGGTTGGCCAGCTCGCCGATCCCCTCGATCTGAACCGACACGGTGTCCCCGGCGGTCAGCTCGCTGACCCCCGCCGGGGTTCCGGTCAGGATCACATCGCCGGGCAGCAGCGTCATCACGTGTGACACGTACGACACCAAGGTCGGCACGTCGAAGACCATCTGCTTGGTACGACCGAGTTGGCGTACCTCCAGCTGCTCCGGGTCGGTGCCAACCTCGCAGCGGACCTCCAGGTCCGAGACATCCAGCCCGGTGACGATCCACGGCCCGATCGGACAGAACGAGTCGAAGCCCTTGGCCCGGGTCCACTGGCCGTCCGACCACTGCAGGTCCCGGGCGGTGACGTCGTTGGCGCAGGTGTAGCCGAAGATGGCCCGCTCGGCGGCCGCCCGGTCGGCACGGCGGGCCCCGGGCGGACCGATCACCACCGCGAGCTCCGCCTCATGCTCCACCTGGCGGGACTGGCTGGGCAGCCGGATCGCGTCACGGGGGCCGATCACCGACGTCGACGGCTTGAGGAACAGCAGCGGCTCGGCCG
Organism: Micromonospora sp. LOL_023; assembly: GCF_048060115.1. Classification (NCBI taxonomy): domain Bacteria; kingdom Bacillati; phylum Actinomycetota; class Actinomycetes; order Micromonosporales; family Micromonosporaceae; genus Micromonospora; species Micromonospora sp. LOL_023. The sequence goes on along the minus strand of NZ_JBHMIM010000033.1, from coordinate 59,577 downwards.
GCACCTCGGCACCGTGCTCGGCGGCGTGGTCGGCGTAGTTGCGCCCCACACACACCACCTTGCTCGGCAGGATCGGCGACAGCAGCCGGACATCGGCCAGCGCCCAACGCTGCGACGTGAAGGTCAGCTTGCCGAACGGGTGGCCTTCGACCTCGGCGACCGTCAGCGCCTGCGGGCCGGCACCCGCCTCACCCTCGACGATCCCGAACGACATGCCCTTGCCATGGGCGAAACGAGCGATACGCACCCGGTCAATCTAACGGGTCCGGCGCGGCGACCCGGCACGGTGGCGACGCGGGGCGAGGAAATGTAGCACCGGTCACCGGATCCGGTGGCGAAATCGCGCTTCGTGGGCCGGCCGGCCAGGTTCGGCCTACCGTTCGGGTCGGGGGCGGGGATCGTGATGCTGATGTCAGCGTGGCAACGTGGGCCGGGAAGCGGCACGCTACCGGTTGACCCGGCCGGCCGGGTCAACCGGCTCGGCAGGGCCGCCGTGGTCGGCCTGGTCGCGGGCGGGGTGCTGCTCGCGCCGACCGCGGGTTGGGCCGCACCACCGACACCGCCGACGGCCGGGCAGGAGCTGGTCGCGGTGACGATCAACAGTGCCGGGCAGGGTACCCCCGCCTACCAGGTCGAGGTGAGCAACCGTACGGTCGCACCGGTCGACGTCACGCTACGGCTCGGCGTACCGGCCGACGCGGCGGTCGCCACCGTCAGCTCCGGTGGGCAGCCGGCCGAGACGGAGGTCACCTGGCAGTTGAGCCTGCCGGCCAGTGGCACGGAATCGGTCCACGCGTCGTTCCGGCCCGGCGGCAGCGGGGCACCGGAGCCGTTCCCGGTCTGCGCCTACCAGCGGGACACCACCCGGCCGTACGACTGCGCGACGGCACAGTGGTCGGCCACCGCCGGCGTCGAGGGCACCGACCAGGCATGGTGGCAGCGGCCGTCGCTACCGCTGATCGGTGGGCTGGCCGTGCTGACGGTGGTCACGATGATCGGGTACGGCTGGCGGCGACGGATGCAGCAGCATCGGATCACCCGGCGTCGGGTGGTCACCGCCGGTGGTCGACGGGTCCGGTTGCCCTCGGCACCGCCGGCTCCACCGCCGGTCGGCCGGCGGTGGCGGCCGACCACACCGATGGTCTTCGGCCTGCTGATCGCGATGCTGACCGGTCTGGCGGTGGCCACCGTGCGGGGTGCCACGTACGGATCGACCGTCCTCGACCGGGCGAACCAGGTGCCCAGCGGCTGGATCGGCACCACGCAGATCGGCGGGCTCGGGGTGCTGCTGACCGAGTCCGCCTTCGAGTTCACCGTTTTCCGGATGGCCTGCGCGCCGGAGGGCGGGCAGCAGCAGCGCTGCGTAGCGACGGTCGCGCTACGCAACCGCAGCGACGACGAGCAGTTCTGGTACGCCCCACTGCAGCGGGCGTACCTGCCCACCGGCGACTGGGTCGCGGTGGACGAGGCAACGACCCGGCAGGAGAACGGTGGACGGGACATCTTCGCCGAACCGGTGGCTGCCGGCGCGCGATTGCTGGTGCCGTTGGCGTTCACCATCAGCGGTGAACTCGTCCCGGAGCGACTGGAGCTACGCAGCGGTGCCTTCTCCGCTGGGGTGTCGGTCACCTGACGTGCGCACCCGGCGCGACCGGGTCAGGGCCGCCCCAACGGGTGCATCGCGACCAGCATGGCGAACCGGTGCCCACCGGCCCCGCCCTCCCGGGCGACGCTGGCCTCATCGAACCGGCGCATCAGAGCGAGCATCTCTTGGCGGAACTCCGCGATCCGATGCTGCGGAATCTCCGCGACGTTGCGGCTGAGCACCATCCGGACCGGATCGGGCGCCTCGCTGCTGGCGGAGATGGTGCCGGCGTTGAGACCGCCCTCGATCTCGTCCCGGGTCTGGCCCAGCAGCGTGGAGACGATCTCCTGCGCCGGGCTGGGCTCGTCGCCGGAGCGACGGTGGAAGGTGAGGTTGAGCTGACCCGCACCGTACTGCTTCTCGATGATGCCGTTGACCACCCGGGTGTCCCGGATGTGCACCAGCTGATGCTGCTCCAGCTGGTTGAGGTGGTAGTAGATCTTCGTCGGGGGGACGCCGATGATTCGGGCCAGCTCCTTGGCCGTCCAGGTCCGCTCAGGCTCCGACATCGCCAGCTCGAGCACCCGCATCCGGATCGGGTCGGCCAGTGCCTTGAGTGTCGCGACGTCCTCGATCACCCGGCTGACCATCAGCTCGGTCACAGCGGACCTCCCTTTCAACCGAGGCCTCACGGTTGATTCCAACCCGACGATCAACTTCCGTCCTTCGCCCAGGATATTTTGAACGCCAGTTGGATCTGCGCACTCCACTTCCCACTCACTGCGCGAATTGCCGCGCTTGATGTTAGTTGAACGTCTAGGTTCGGTCAACCATTGGAAAGTTCAAATCCGGGCAGCCGGGCACCGTCGGTCATAAACCACCCCAGAAATACGGACTCAGCGGGAAATGTCAGATCCGGTACGCCGGATCCTCGCCCTCGTCGAACCGCTCAAGCTCCGCCAACAGCCGACGACGCAGCACCGCCGCCCGGTCGGCGAACCCACGCTGCATCGCCACGTACTCGGTCCGGCCGTGCGGGGTCTCGATCCGCACCGGCGGATACCCCAGCTCCCGAAGGTCGTACGGGCTGGCCCGCATGTCCAGGTCGCGGATGTCGCGGGCCAGCTCGAAGCAGTCCACCACGACCTCCGCCGACACCAACGGCACCAGCCGGTACGCGTGCTTGTAGAGATCCATGTTGGCGTGCAGGCAGCCGGGCTGCTCGAACTCGGCCTGCGTCGGCCGCGTCGGCGCCAACAGGTTCAACGGCCGGGCCGCCGGAGTGAAGAACCGGTACGCGTCGAAGTGGCTGCACCGGATCCGCTGGCTGTCGACGAACTCGGCGATGCCCTGCGGGCTCATCCGCAACGGCCACCGTTCGTGCCGCACCTCGTCAGGCGCCTGCCGGTAGACCATCGCCCACTCGTGCAGCCCGAAGCAGCCGAAGTGCCCCGGCCGGCCCTCGGTACGAGCCAGCAGCTCGCGTACCAGGGCCACGGTCGCCCCACGGCGGGCCAGGAACCCGGCGATGTCCACGGTGACCACCGGACCGGCCGCCGTCGCCACCGCGTGGTAATCCCGGCCCCACTCGGCCGGATCGGCCTCGGCCAGGGCCACCCCCGCGCCGGGATGCCACCGACGCAGCTGCGCCGGCCGGTACGCGTAGTAGGTGAACAGGAAGTCAGCGACCGGATGTGCCTCGCCCCGCCGACGGCGCTCCAAGTGCCCACCGACCAGCCGGTCGACGCGCTCGGCGTGCGCGTCGCGCCGACGGGTCCAGTCGGCCCGGTCGAGCCCGGTCTCGGTCACCCGACCAGGGTAGGCCGGCGCCCTCAGGTGCCGGCAGACCGGCCGCCGCCACGCGGAATCAGGCTGCGGAGACCTGGCCGTCGACGTCGCCGTCCTCGGCGTCAGCTTCGGTGTCGGTGTCGCCGACCCGCAGCAACGCCTCCCGGCGGCAGAGCACACTCACCCGGTAGGACACGCCCAGATTCGACCAGATCTCCCCGCGCACCTGTAGACACAGACCAACCCCGGGCTCCCCTTCGGGGTGCTCGAAGAAGTCCACCGTCGGCTCGGCGAGCGCGCCGACCAGGCCCTGGGACTGCCGGGCGGTCGGGGCGACCTGCAGCAGCCCGGCGGTCACCTGGACCTCCACGTCATCGAGGGTGTCGACGTCGTACCAGTGGGTGTCCGGCAGGAACAGCACGGCGTCCACGGCACGGCGGGTGTAGTCGGGGCCCGCCATGCCGCTGCCTGCGGCCGGACGGTCACCGATCCACGCGACGCCGGCGTAGTCGGTACGCAGCCGGCGCGACTCGGAATGCAACTCGGTGACGAGCGTGTCGAGACGGGGCTGGGCGGCGAGATGGACAGCGGCTTCGATCACCCACGGGACCCTAGCATCGTGGCCGGGTCACGTGGTCCATCCGGGGCGCAGTCGAGTGCCTGGTCGACGATCAGGTCCAATGCGGTGGTGGAGCCGCAGTCCCAGGCGGCCGCGTACCCGGACTCACCGAGTGCGGCCCGGCCGGCGGCGCGGGTCTCGTCGCACCGGGCCTGCACGGCGACCGGCGCGACGAGACCGTAGCGGCGACGCAGCGCGTCGACGGCGGCGAGGATCCGCACCGCCAGCGCCGGGTCGTCGTCGACGATCACCTCGGCCACCGTCTCCAGCGAGGTCGCCAGGTCCGCCCGGTCACCCAACTCGTAGCGGCGCTGCAACGCGACGACGAACAACCGCAGCGCGGCGGGCCGGTCGGCGACCGCGAGCCGGCACTGGCCGAGTTGATGCAACGCTACCGCCGCACCGAACAGGTCACCGAGGTCGGACGCCAACTCCAGCGCCGACCGGGCCACATCGGCGGCGGCGGCCGGGTCCGGACGGGCGAGCAGGATCTCGGCCAGGCAGGTCAACCCGAGCAGGACTCCCCTGCTGTTGCCGGCCTCGCGTTCCAGCGCGAGACACTGGTTGATGTGCCAGTCGGCGTCGGCGATGTCACCCAGTCGCAGGCAGACCTTCGCAAGATTGCCGAGCGCGATCGCCATCCCGGACTTGACCCCCAGCTCCCGCCACACCTCCAACCCGTACCGGAAATGGTCACCGGCCTCGTCGTAGCGGCCGGCGAGCATGGCCGCGACGCCGAGAATGTTGCGGGCCTGCGCGGTGCCCTCCTGATCGCCGACGCGTTCGGTGAGGACCAGACAGTCGGCGCCGAGCCTGGCTGCGGTCGCTGTGTCGTCCTGCGTCGCGGCCAGCACCGCCGCCGGGTACAGCAGCTGTCGCCGGTAGTCGTCGGCCAGCCCGGCCGGGGCGGAGACGACCCGGTCGAGCCATTGTCGACCATCGCGGATGTGGCTGCCGTTGCGCCAGTACCGCCACAGCCCGAGGCAGAGTCGGGTCGCGATCGCCAGGTCGTCGGCGGCAACGGCCGCATCGAGCGCGGCCCGCAGATTGAGATAGTCGTGGTCGAGCTCCTCGGCCCAGCGGCCCTGCTCCGGGCCAGCCATTCCGGCACCGGCCCGGTCGGCGAGATCGGCGAAGTACGTCAGGTAGTCGCGCAGCTGCCGGCCACGCCGCTCGGCGGGCGCCAACTGCCGGGCCCGGGCCGCGATGGTGTTGAGCATGGCGTACCGCCGGTTTCCGCCGACACCGACCACCGCCACCAACAGACTCTTGCGGACCAACGCCGCCAGCCCGTCCGCGACGGCGTCGACCGGGTCCGCCGGCGCCCCGGCCACCGCCGCGATCGCCGCCGCCGTGGCGCTGGCGGGGAAGACCGCGACGGCGAGGAAGATCTCCTGCTGCTGCGGGTCGAGCAGCCCGTAGCTCCAGTCGACCGTGCCCCGCAGCGTCTGCTGGCGGGGCGGCCGGTCCACCGGGCCGCAGCCGAGTGCGTCCAGTCGCGGCCCGAGCCGCTCCAGCAGTGCCGCCGGGCTCAGCTGGTCGGTACGGGCGGCGGCGAGCTCGATCGCCAACGGCAGCCCGTCCAGTCGCCGGCACAGCTGCGCGACCGCCGGCAGCGACTCGGCGGTCAGCACGAAATCGGCGTCGGCCGCCCGGGCCATCTGGTCGAACAGGGCGATCGCCGGGTAGGCGGCGATCGCCTCGGCAGCGGCACCGGCACCCTGCGGCAGGTCGGCGACCGGCGGCAACGGCAGCGGCGGGACCCGGAACACCTGCTCGCCGTAGATGCCCAGCGGCTCCCGGCTGGTGGCCAGCACCCGGATGCGCCCGGCGGCGGCCAACAGTTGGCCCAGTGGCGGGCCGGCGGCCAGCGCCTGCTCCAGGTTGTCCAGCACCAACAGCAGCTCGACATCGGCCAGCTGCTCCGCCAGAGCGTCCAAGGTCGACTGATCGAGCCGGGGCGACACGTCCAGGGCGGCGGCGACCGCGGCCAGCACGTCGTCGGCCGTGCGGGCCGCCGCCAGCGCGACAAAGCAGACGCCGTCGTCGAACCGGTTCGCGACCTGCCCCGCGACTGACAGCGACAGCCTGGTCTTGCCGATCCCGCCGGCCCCGACCAGGGTAACCAGCCGGCCAACGGCCAGCACCTCGCACACCCGGGCGACCTGCCGGTCGCGGCCCACCAGCGGCGTCATCGGCGTGGGCAGCCGCACCCGGGGTTGCGGCCGGCCGAGCAGTTCCGGGCTCACCGTCCAGCCGCCGGTGCCCGAGCCGACCAGGCCACGACGGCCGCGTACCCGGTCGAGCTCCCGGGCGGCCAGGGCCGGCAACCCGGCGCTCTGCCGGGCAAACCAGGACACCAGTGCCCGGCTCGGCTCGCCGCGCAGCACGGTCCGCAGCCAGATCCGCAGCGTCGCCGGCGACCACGGGGAGAGCTCGATCCGGTCCAGCTCCGGCAGGTACACCTCGGCGAACCCGAACCCGGACCCGGACCCGGACCCGGACAGCGGATCCGGGCCGGCCACCGAGACCGGCTCGCCGACCTTGGTCGCGGTCGGCGACACCGCTGGCAGCCCGGTCTCGGTGCCGGCCCGCACCAGTCCGAGCACCGGCGGCAACATCCTCGGCCGGGACCAGGCACGCAGCAGCTCCGGGACTCGGTCCACCGCAGCCAGGTCGGCGATCAGCAGCAGCCGCTCGGCGAAGACCGGCAGCGGCAGCGGCTCCGGCTCGGACGGCACCCTGACCACCGCGAATCCGCGCAGCGTTGCCAGTCGCGCGACCTCGTCGAGGAAGCGGGTGTGCCCCACACCGCGTGGCCCCTGGATCCACGCCGCACCACGCCCGACCAGCTGCAGCCGGGTCAGGAACTCGTGCGTACGGCGCAGTGGTTCGTCACGCTCCCACAGCCGTGACCCGTCCCCGTCGGAGATCTCCACATCGTCGGCGACCGCGCTGTCCCGGCCACGGCGCTTCGCCAGGTAGTTGCGCCGGTCTGCATGATCGAGCAGTTGGTTGGCGGTGCGTCCGTCCTGCGGCGCGGACGCCACACCGAGGCTGACCGTCAGGTGCAGTGGCGGGTCACCCGCGAACTCCGTGGCCCGGATCCGCTCGGTCAACCGCAGCGCGAGCCGCACCGCGTCGGAACGGTCGGTTTCCGGCAGCACCACGACGAACTCGTCCCCGCCGTAGCGGAACAGGGCGTCCTGCCTTCGGCAGTTCGCGCGCACCCGGTCGGCCAGTTGCCGCAGCACGCGGTCGCCCCGCAGGTGGCCGTAGACGTCATTGACGGTCTTGAAGAAGTCGACGTCGAAGAGGAACACCGCGCAGGGCTGCCCAGGGCGGCTCAGCTGCCGCCTGAGGTAGGGCTCCAGGGAGGCACGCGGACGGGCTCCCGTGACCGAATCGGCCGCCGCCACGTCGTACCTCTCACCGCCCTCGTCACCACCGGTGTGCCGGTCACCCGAGCGCCAGGTGTGTCGGCGTGGTTGACAGTGCCTGCAACTCAGGTCACTACAAATCGATGTTATCCGGCGAGGAGCACGCACGGAGTCCACCGGCCCGCCGCAGGTCCTGCACGATAGGAGGATGTTCGTTCCCGGTCCGGAGGTTTCTGCTACGTGACAGGTCCACCGTGGCGTGTCGGATGTCGCACCCGGACGGACTCTTCCATCGACAACACGGTCCCGCCATGCGTCAGGAGGATTTCACCGGTGCGAACGAAGAGTGCCACGTGGCCGCGACGCCGCCGCCGTCAGATCGCCACACTGTCGACCGTCCTGACGTTGGTCGCGGCAGGACTGGTCGGGACCGGTTCCGTCCCGGTGCCGCCACCGCGGCCCGGCACGCCGGCCGGTGGCTTCGCCAGCCTCTGGAACAGCTCCCCCGGGGCAACCCTGGGTACCTCACTCGCCGACATCCGCGGCATCATCGGCGCGAACACGCCCGCCACCGCGCACCTCAACGGCACCGGGATCGGCATCGCGATGGTCGACACCGGAGTCGTCTCGGTCCCCGGTCTACCGGCCGCCCAGGTGGTCAACGGCCCGGACCTGTCCTTCGAGTCGCAGGCGACCAGTCTGCGCTGGCTGGACACCTACGGCCATGGCACCCACCTTGCCGGGATCCTCGTCGGCGACGACCCGGTCAGCGGCCTGCGTGGGCTGGCACCCCACGCGAAGCTCACCTCGGTCAAGGTCGGCATCGCCAACGGGGCCGTCGACGTGTCGCAGGTGATCGCGGCGGTCGACTGGGTGGTGGCCAACCGCAACCACGATCCCAGTCATCCGATCCGGGTGCTGAATCTGGCCTACGGCAGCGCCGGCAACCCGGCGTTCTGGACCGACCCGCTGCACTTCGCCGTCGAAGAGGCCTGGCACGCCGGCATCGTGGTGGTCACCGCCGCCGGCAACGACGGCAACGGTTTCGGCCGGTTGGACAACCCGGCGAGCAATCCGTACGTCGTGGCCGTCGGTGCCAGCCTGACCAAGGGCACCGTGACAACGGCCGACGACGAACTCGCGCCGTTCACCAACCTCGCCGTAGCCGGCAAGCAGGTGGACCTGCTCGCCCCGGGCCAGTCCGTGCTGTCGTTGCGCAATCCCGGCTCCAACGTCGACAACCACTATCCGGGTGCCCGGGTCGGCAGCACCCTGTTCCGTGGCACCGGCACGTCGCAGGCGGTGGCGGTGACCGCCGCGACGGCCGCGCTGCTGCTGCAGGCCAAACCCTGGCTCACCCCGGACCAGGTCAAGCAGACGCTGGTCGGCAGCGGCACCTTCCTGTCCGTCGGTGCCGGCGCCAACCTGGGGTTGCGTTCGGTCAACCTGCACGCGGCGCTGACCTACACCCCGGCGTGGCAGCCCCAGCAGTGGACACGCTCGGACGGCAGCGGCCACCTCGACGATTCCCGGGGCACCAGCAAGGTGGTCCGCAACAACGTGACGCTCACCGGTGCGCAGAGCATCTTCGGCCCGTTCAGCAGCCCCACCTGGGCAGGCCACTCAGGTGCCCGTACGGCCTGGAACGGTGGGGTGTGGCTGGGCCACCGGATGGCCGCCGACGGGTGGACCGGCAACTCCTGGGCCAGCCGCACCTGGGGTGGCGCGGCCTGGACGTCGCCGTCCTGGGACGGCTCCGGCTCCTGGCTCGACCCGGCCTGGTCGAGCCACTTCTGGTCGACCGGTGCGTGGTCCCCCGGTGACTGGGGATCGCACTTCTGGTCCACCGACAGTTGGGCGAACGCCTGCTGGTGCTGACCCACCCGGCGGTACGGAGCCGGCGCGATCAGTCCGAGTCGCCGCGGCGCAGCCGTTTGGTCTGCCCGCGGCGCTTCTTCGCGGTGATCCGCCGTTCCTTCGCCGCCCGCGACGGGCGGGTGGGCCGGCGTGTCGGCGCGGGAGCGGCGATCGCCTCCCGCAGCAGGGCGGCCAACCGCTCCCGGGCCGCCGCCCGGTTGGCCAGCTGGTTGCGATGCTCGCTGGCGGCGATGGTCAACACCCCGTCGGTGAGTCGACCGGCGAGCCGTTGCACTGCCCGCTCACGCAGCCACGGCGGCAACGCCGACGAGCCGGCGACGTCGAAGGCGAGCTCCACCCGGGAGTCGGCGGTGTTGACCCCTTGGCCGCCGGGGCCGGACGAGCGGGAGAACCGCTCGGTCAGCTCACGCGCCGGAATCAGCACCGAGTCGTTGATTCGCACGTCACCGGCTGCCATCATCCGACAGTACCGCCCGTCCTGAGTCCGGCTCGCACCAGCGACGCGGCGATACGGGCCGACACCCACGTGACCGGTCAGCCGCCCCGGCGGATGATCTCGTCGGCGGTCTGCTCCGCCCGCTGGATCGGGATGGCGAACCCGATCCCGATCGACCCGACGCCCTCCAGCGTGGCGATCGCGGTGTTCACCCCGATCACCTCGCCGTCGGCGTTCACCAGCGGTCCCCCCGAGTTGCCGGGGTTGATCGACGCGTCGGTCTGCACCGCGGTCTGCCGGCCGCCGTTGCCGAGCAGCACCACCCGGTCGAGCGCGCTGACGATCCCGGCGGTGACCGTGCCGGACAGCCCCAGCGGAGAACCGACCGCCAGCACCGACTCACCGACCCGGGCGGAACCCGGCTGGGCTAGCGCCAACGGATGCAACCCCGCCGACGGCGGCACCCGCAGCACGGCGATGTCGCTGCCCGGGTCCCGACCGACCACCTCGGCCACGATCCGCCGGCCGTCCTGGGCGACCACACTGACCCGGTGGCCGTTCAACGGCGTACCAGGTGGACTGTCCCCGTCCAGGATGTGGTCGTTGGTGATGATGTGATGCTGATCGTCGATGGCGAATCCGGATCCGCCGGAGACCGTGCTGCCCCGGCTGACCTGCACCGAGACGACTCCCGGCAGCACCTGCGCCGCCGCCGCCACCAGGTCCGCCGGCACCCCGGTGCCGACCGGCACCGATGGTGAGGGCAGCGCCGCCGTCAGGTGCGCCCGGCCGCCGTCCCAGCCGGACACCACGGCACCGGCCAGGCCGCCGGACACCGCCGACAGCGACAGCACCGCCGCCGCGGCCAACATCCGCCGCCGCCAACGCGCAGGTGGCGTGGGCGGGGGCGGCACCGCCGACCCGTACGGCCCCGGCCAGCGGCCCGCGTCAGGCGAAACGAACCAGGGCCCGCGCGGCTCGCCCAGCCCGGTAGGCACAGTCATCGGATTCCTTCCGTGGATACTTCGACCTTCAGGAACCCCTGCGGAGCAGGGCAGGCATAGCCGACCCGCCGCCGAGGCGGACCGGCGTTCATCCACAAGTCACCCCAGGGCTCACCGGTTGGATTGTTGGACTGTGGACTGTGTCCAGGACCGTGAAGCGGGCGTTCAAGTACCGCTTCTCTCCGACCCCCGGGCAGGCCGCCGAGCTTGCCCGGACGTTCGGTTGTGTCCGGCTGGTCTGCAACATGGCACTGGCCGCCCGCACGCAGGCGTGGACCCGACGCCGGGAACGGGTCACCTACCACGCGACGTCGGCGATGCTGACCGGGTGGAAGAGGACCGACGAGTTGGCGTTCCTCAACGACGTCTCCTGCGTCCCTCTGCAGCAGGCGCTGCGGCACCTGCAGACCGCGTTCACCAACTTCTGGGCCAAACGTGCCCGGTATCCGGCGTTCAAGTCGAGGAAGCGGTCGCGGCGGTCGGCGGAGTACACCGCCAGCGCGTTCCGCTGGCGCGACGGCCGGCTCACCCTCGCCAAGATGTCCGATCCGTTGGACATCGTCTGGTCCCGGCCCCTGCCGCAGGGTGCGGTGCCGTCGACGGTGACGGTGACGCAGGACCCGGCGGGCCGCTGGTTCGTGTCCCTGCTCTGCGACGACCGGATCGAGCCGGCCCCGGCGTCGGGTGCCGTGGTGGGGGTCGACGCCGGCCTCGACAGCCTGTTCACCCTGTCGACCGGGGAGAAGATCCCCAACCCGAGGCACGAACGCCGTGACCGGGCAGCCCTGGCGCGGGCTCAGCGGCACCTCGCGCGCAAGGCCCGAGGTTCGGCGAACCGGGCCAGAGCTCGCCTGAAGGCGGCCCGGGTTCATGCCCGGATCGCCGACCGCCGCCGCGACCACCTGCACAAACTGACCACTCGACTCGTTCGTGAAAACCAAACGATCGTGATCGAGGACCTGACGGTCCGCAACATGGTCCGCATGCACAGCCTGGCCCGCGCCATCTCCGACGCGGCCTGGCGGCAGTTCCGCACCATGCTGCGGTACAAGGCGGACTGGTACGGCCGGGACCTGGTGGTCGTGGACCGCTGGTTCCCGTCGACCCGGCTGTGCTCGACCTGCGGCGCACGGGCTGAACACCTGCCGTTGGCCGTCCGGTCGTGGACCTGCCGATGCGGGCGGACCCACGACCGGGACGTGAACGCGGCCCGCAACATCCTCGCGGAGGGGCTCTCCGTGATTGCCTGTGGAGGCGGTGTAAGACCTCAACGAGAGTCCTCCTCTCGGACGGGGCGGTCGTCGGTGAAACAGGAACCCCCTGGGGCGACCCAGGGAATCCCCGTCCTTCAGGGCGGGGAGGATTGTCAAAGCCCTCTCCTCACAGGTCGGGTACGTCCCGGCCGGGCGGGACGCACCACGCGGCGATGTCTCACGGCAGCCGGGAAAACCACATCAGCGACGTTCCGGCGGCGGCCAGCGCGAACACCAGGCCGAAACCGATGAACCGGGCCGACACGTCCGCTGGCTCCAACCGGTAGCCGACCGAGGTACCGATGTCGGCGTACACGTCCTTGAGCTGTTTGCTGCTCGCCGCCTCGTGGTAGGCACCGCCGGTCAGCTCGGCGACCGCCTTGAGGTTCTCGCCGTCCACCGGCACCCGCAGCGGCCGGCCGCCGCCGTAGTCGATGTAGCCGGCGTCGGTGCCCACCGAGATGGTGTCGATCGGGATGTCGGCCTCGACCGCCTCGGCCGCCGCGGTCTCCGGTGACCGGCCGGAGGTGTTCGCCCCGTCGGACAGCAGCACGATCCGGGCCGGCGGGAGTTCCTGCGCCGCCTGCGCGTCCAACGACCGGATCGCTTCCAACGACGTCTTGATCGCCTCGCCGATCGCGGTCCCCTGGGCGCCGGTGATCCCCTCGGCGAGCCGGTCGATGCCGGCACCCAGCGCCTCCCGGTCGGTACCCGGACCGACCAGCACCGATGCGTTGCCGGCGAAGGCGACCAACCCGACGTTGAACTGGGGCGGCAGGGAGTCGACGAACTCGTGCGCCGATTGTTTCGCCGCGGTGAGCCGATCCGGCCGCACGTCGTTGGCGAGCATCGAGGTCGAGACATCCACCGCGACCATCACGGTGGCCCGTTCCCGAGGTACCTGGACCTCGTCCATCGGCCGGGCGAACCCCATCACCAGCATCGCCAGCATCGCCAGGAACAAGCCGGCCGGTAGATGCCGGCGCCACGCCGGGCGGGCCGGCGCCACCCGGTCGAGCAGCCGCAGATTGGTGAAGCGGACCGCGTACCGGCTGGACCGTCGCTGCATCAGCAGGTACCCGCCGGCCAGGGCCACCACCGCGGCCAGCAGCCAGAGCCGTTCCGGGGATTGCCAGCTCATGTCGTCCCCTCCCAAGCGGCGACACCCCGGGCCGGGGCGCGGGTCGTCAGTTGCCGCTGCCGGTGCACGTGTCGGACGATGTCGGCCACCCAATCCCGGTCGGTGCGCAGTTCCAGGTGCGCGGCACCGGCCCGCCGGATCGCCCGGGCGATCTGGTCACGCTGCGCGGCGGCCGCTTCGGCGTACCGGTCGCGCAGTCCCCGGTCGGCGGTGCTGATTTCCCGCCGCCGGCCGCTCTCCGGGTCCTGCACGGTGATCACCCCGACGTCGGGCAGTTCCAGCTCACGCGGGTCGGTCACGTCGACGGCGAGCACCTGGTGCACGGTGGCCAGCCGGCGCAACGCCCGCTCCCAGTCGGGCCGGCCCGCCGGGTCGTCCGGCAGCCCGTCGAGGAAGTCGGAGACCACGACCGCCAGCCCGCGCCGGGTCGCCGCCCGGCGCAGCCCGTCGATGCCGTCGGCGAACGTCGGTCGGGGCTGCTGCGCGGCGGCGGCCCGACCGGCGCGGTGGGACGTGGCGGCGGCCGTCCGGGGTGCGGTGAGCAATGCCCGGAGTACGCACAACAGGTGGTCCCGGCCGGATCCGGTCGGGAAGCGCCGCACCCCGTCGGCACCCAGCAGATGCGCGCCCAGGGCGCTGCCGGTGCCGGCGGTCAGGAAACCGACGGCGGCGACCGCGGCGACCGCCAACTCACGTTTTTCCACCTCGGCGGTGCCGAAGTCCATGCTGGCCGTGCCGTCGACCAGCACCCAGCAGGTCAGCTCCCGGTCGGCGTCGACCTCTCGGACGTGCGGTACGGCGGTCCGGGCGGTCACCGCCCAGTCGATCCGGCGTACCTCGTCCTCACCGGGCCGGTACTCCCGACTGCCGGCCAGTTCGCTGCCGGCGCCGGGCAGCAGGCCGAGGTGCTGGCCGTGCAACAGGCCGTCCAGCCGGCGGGTCACGGCGAGTTCGAGGCGACGCAGGGTCTCCGGTGGCGTCAGCTCCGGCAGGGTGGCCGGGCCGAGCGGGTCCCGGATGCCCACGCCACGGCCGCCAGTCCGATCCCGGCCGGTCACGCCACGGCCGCCAGTCCGGGTCGCTGGTCGTGCGCGGGAGCGATCCGCGGTGGCGCGACGACCTCGACCAGTCGACGCACGATCGACTCGGCGCTGACCCCGTCGGCGACGGCGTCGAACGACAGCACCAGGCGGTGGGCGATCACATCCACCGCGAGTTCGCGGACGTCTTCCGGGAGCACGTAGTCGCGACCGCGCAGCAGGGCCAGGCCGCGGGCACCGGCGACCAGGCCGAGCGTGGCGCGCGGACTCGCCCCGTAGGCGAGCAGGCCGTTCAGCTCGGGCAGCCCGAACAGTTGGGGCCGCCGGGTGGCCAGCACCAGCCGGACGATGTACTCGGCGAGGGCGTGGTGCACGAACACGTCGCGGGCCTGGCGCTGCATCGCGCTCAACTGCGCCATGTCCAGCACCTGCCGGGGCTGTGGCCGGTCCACCCCCATCCGGTAGAGGATGCCCAGCTCCTCCTCGTCGGTCGGGTAGTCGACCACGACCTTCATCAGGAACCGGTCGCGTTGCGCCTCGGGCAGCTGGTAGACGCCCTCGGACTCGATCGGGTTCTGGGTGGCCAGCACCAGGAACGGCTCCGGCACCGGGTAGCTGCGGCCGCCGATGGAGACCTGCCGTTCGGCCATCGCCTCCAACAGGGCGGACTGCACCTTCGCCGGCGCCCGGTTGATCTCGTCGGCCAGGACCAGGTTCGCCATCACCGGGCCGAGTTCGACGTCGAACGACTCGGTCGAGGCCCGATAGATCCGGGTGCCGACGATGTCGGACGGCACCAGGTCGGGGGTGAACTGCACCCGGGAGAAGCTGCCGCCGACCGCGACCGCCAGGGTCTGCGCGGCAAGGGTCTTGGCGATTCCGGGTACGCCCTCCAGCAGGCAGTGGCCGTTGGCCAGCAGCGCCGTGAGGAGCCGTTCGACCAGCCGGTCCTGCCCGACGATGACCCGTTTGACCTCGAACAGCGCCTGTTCCAGTGCTTCGGCGGCCGGGTCGTGGCCGGCTGACGGTTGCGTACTGTTCTGTGGCTCGGTCGTCATCGGACTCCTTCCGTGGGTACATCGAGTGGTCGCGGCCACCGCCCGACGGCGCGTCCTCGTCCACGGTGACCGTCAGCCAGGACCCGGCCGGCCACTGGTTCGTGTCCCTGCTCTGCGACGACACGATCGACCGGACGCCGGCCGCCGACACGGTCGGTGTCGATGCCGGGCTCGACAGCCTGCTCACCCTGTCGACCGGAGAGAAGGTCGCCAACCCGGAGCATGAGCGGGCCGACCGTCACCGGCTGGCCCGCGCCCAACCAGCGATGACGAAGAAGGAGAAGGGCTCGGGGCTCTCGGTCGCAGCCGGTGAAGGAGGTGTAGGACCTCAACGGGGGAACCTCCGTTCGGGGCAGCCGACGGTAAAGCAGGAAACCCAAGGGCGACCAAGGGAATCCCCGTCCGTCAGGACGGGGAGGATGTCAACGCACCGTCCTCGACGCTGGTCACCCATGGCCGGCCATCCGTCCCGTACGGAACGTGTCCGGCACCCGCCGAGTGGTTGCCCCGGATCGGCCCGGTCTAACGCCGCCGCCGGACTCCGACCGGGTGATTACCGACCTCGAAAAGGGTGATTCCCGCAGTGGGCGCTGGCTGTGGGCCGGGTGATCGCCGGGATCCCGCCGGTGATGGCCGGCTCTGCGGCGCGCACCGGATACCGTGCCGGTCGTGGACGTACGGATCGAGCAGGACCCGCCGGCACCGCCGCCGACACCGACGGCGACCCGGCGGCGGCTGGGTTGGCTGGTGTGGCTGCTGGTGGTGCCCACGACGGTCTGGGCGGTCCTGCGCGCTGCCGGCTGGGAGTACGGCCCCCTGGTGCAGCTGCTGGCGTTCACCCCGTACGTCGCCGCGTGGAGTGTCGTGCCGCTGGTCGTGGCGGCGCTGACCCGACGCTGGCGGGCCGGCGCGGTCGCGCTGCTGGCCGTCGTGGTGCTGGCGGCGGCGGTACTGCCCCGGGCGGTGCCCGCCAGTCGGGTCACCGGGGACGATGCCGGCACCCCGTTGCGGGTGGCCACTGCGAACCTGCTGGCCGGGGCCGCGCAGCTGCCGGTGCTGCTGGCGCTGCTCCGCCAGGAGCGGGTGGACGTGCTGGCGGTGCAGGAGTTCACCCCGGACGCCGAGGCCGAGCTGGACCGGCTCGGCATCACCGAGCTGCTTCCGTACCGGCGGGCCGACCCCGAGGTCGGCACCACCGGGTCGGCGGTCTACGCCCGCTGGCCGATCAACGACGCCGGCGTGCGCCGCAACGAGGGGGGTTTCGGCCAGTCGTACGGGACGGTGCAGGTGCCCGACGTCGGGCCGGTACTGGTCGAGTCGGCCCATCCGATGGCCCCGTTCGCCCTGTACACGCTTCCGCTGTGGCGGGCCGACCTGGCCGCGCAGCCCCGGCCGGATCCGGCCGGGCCGCCCCGCGTCCTGGCCGGTGACTTCAATTCGACGCTCGATCACGCGGCGCTGCGCCGACTGATCGCGACCGGCTACGTCGACGCGGCGTCAGCGACCGGCGATGGACTCGTCGGCACCTGGGGTCCGTACGACGGCTCGTTGATTCCCCCGGTGACCCTGGACCGGGTGCTGGTCGACGAGCGGATCGGCGTGGACTCGGTGGTGGTGCGCACGGTGCCGGGCAGCGACCATCGGATGGTCGTCGCCGGACTGGTGCTGCCGGCACCGTGACCGCGCGGGCTCAGCCGGCGACGGCGTGGGCCGCGCTGCGGGCCAGCCCGTAGGTGAGCGCGTCGACCAGAGCCCGCCAGCTCGCCTCGACGACGTTCTCGTGCACCCCGACGGTGGTCCAGTCCCGGGCGTTGCCGTCGACCGTCTCCACCAGCACCCGGGTGATCGCCCCGGTGCCCTGACTGCCTTCGAGGATCCGCACCTTGTAGTCGGCCAGCTGGAACTCGGCCAGCTCCGGGTAGTGGCCGCGCAGCGCCACCCGCAGCGCCTCGTCGAGGGCGTTGACCGGGCCGTTGCCCTCGGCAGTGGCGATCACCCGCTCGCCGCGTACCCGGACCTTGACGGTGGCCTCGGAGACGACCGCGCCGTCCTCGCGGTGCTCGACCAGCACCCGGTAGGACTCCAGAGTGAACGGCCGGACGGTGACGGTACCGCTGTCGGCGGCGAGTTCGGAGCGAACAAGCAGCTCGAACGACGCGTCGGCGGCTTCGAAGGACCAGCCACCAGCCTCCAGTTCCTTGACCCGCTTGGTGACCCGCGAAAGGGCGTCCGGATGGCCGGCCAGGTCCACACCGAGCTCACGACTCTTCAGCTCGATGCTGGCCCGACCGGCCATCTCGGTCACCAGGATCCGCATGTCGTTACCGACAACCGACGGGTCTACGTGGTTGTACATCAGCGGATCCACTTTGATCGCACTCGCGTGCAGCCCCGCCTTGTGAGCGAAGGCGGCGGCCCCGACATAGGCCTGGTGGGTGTCGGGGGCGATATTGGCGATCTCGGCGATGGCGTGCGAGACGCGCACCATCTGCCCCAGGCAGCCGTCCGGTAGGACGGGCAGCCCGAGCTTGAGTTGCAGGTTGGCGACGACGGCGAACAGGTCGGCGTTGCCGGGCCGTTCGCCGTAGCCGTTGGCGGTGCCCTGGAAGTGGCGTACGCCGGCCTCGACGGCGGCGATGGTGTTGGCCACCGCGCACGAGGTGTCGTTCTGGCAGTGGATGCCGAGCCGGTCGGCGCCCAGCCCGGTCCGCCCGACCAGGTCGGTGATGGCCGCGCCGATCTGGGACGGCAGCATGCCGCCGTTGGTGTCGCACATGACGACGACCTCGGCGCCGGCTTCGGCGGCGGTGGCGACCACCGACGCGGTGTACGCCGGATCGTGGCGGAAGCCGTCGAAGAAGTGTTCGCAGTCGAGGAAGACCCGCCGGCCCTCGGCGACGAAGTGGGCGACCGTGTCGGCGACCATCGCCAGGTTCTCGGCGCCGGTGGTCCGCAACGCCCGTTCGACGTGGCGGATGTCGGACTTGGCGACCAGGCAGACAGTCGAGGTCTCGGCGTCCAGCAGGGCGCGGACCTGAGGATCGTCGGCGACGCCTACACCGGTCTTGCGGGTGGCTCCGAACGCGACCAGTACGGCATGCCGCAGGTCGAGCTCGGTGCGGGCTCGGCGGAAGAACTCGGTGTCCTTGGGCATGGCACCAGGCCAGCCACCCTCGATGAAGCCGACGCCCAAGTCGTCGAGCAGGCGCGCGACCGCGAGTTTGTCGACCACCGAGTAGCTGATGCCTTCACGCTGCGCCCCGTCGCGCAGCGTCGTGTCGAAGACCTGGAAAGTCATCCTGGGTTCCTTTCGCCGGGTGTCCCGCGCCACCGCATCCGTCGCCGGGCTCGCGCCGGGCCCGCCTGCCCGCTCGTTGCGCCGACCTCGTACGGCCAACAAAAAGACCCCCCGCGGATGCGGGAGGTCTGCGCGCTCGGCGGGCGGGTGCCGGGCGCGCTAGCTGCCAATAATGAGTACGAGGCGAGTCACGCAGGGTACTTTGCCACCGGCGACGGCCAGTCCGGTAGTCGAACCCACATCGCGGGACGGCGGCCCGCCGACCTGAACGATCTTCGTCTATCGGCGACAGGTGTGGGGATCCGGGCGTCCGGGTATCTCGAACCCGACAAGGTCGTCAGATTCGCCTAGCAGAGGAGTGATCTCCGATGGACAGGATCGATCCGCAGAGCACCGCGCCGCAGACCCCGGACCCGCTGTTGGCCGGTGGCCAGGGTGCCGTCGCCGGGGGCAGCCCGGCCGGCGCGTTCGACCCGTGGCGCTACCGGGACGACGCGGCCGTCGACGGGGCCGACCTCGCCGGCTACAAGGTCGAGGCGACCGACGGCAGCATCGGCAAGATCGATTCCGCCAGCGACGAGGTGGACAGCAGCTACCTGGTCGTCGACACCGGGCCGTGGATCTTCGGCAAGAAGGTCATGCTGCCGGCCGGCGTGGTCAACCGCGTCGACCACGACGAGGAGAAGGTCTTCGTCGACCGGAGCAAGGACCAGATCAAGGACTCCCCCGAGTACGACGAGACGCACGGCTCCGACCCGACGTACCGCGACAAGCTCGGCGGCTACTACGGCGGCACCTACGGTGCCCCGGTCCCGCCGATGGCGCCGGGACGCCTCATCTGACAGCCGGACGCCGCACGACACGTCACGCGTGATCGGCCGGGCGGCCGTGACCAGCTTCGGCCACGGCTGCCCGGCCGTTTACCACTGTCGGCCTTCGTCGCTACGGTGGATGACATGACTTCAGCCGCCACCCGGTCCCTCGCCTTCGCCACCATGTTCAACTTCCGCGACATCGGTGGCTACGAAGGGCTCGACGGCCGTACGGTCCGCTGGCAGCGGGTCTACCGCGCCGACTCGCCACACCGGTTGGACGGCGACGACGAAGCCGTGTTCGCCACGCTCGGCGTACGCACCGTCATCGATCTGCGCCGCCCGCACGAGGTCGACACCTACGGCCGGATCCGGCCGGCGGACGGGCTCGAGTACCACAACATCCACCTGGAGCATCAGGACTGGAACGAGATCCCGTACCAGCCGGACCGGGGTGCGGCCCGCTACCTGGCGGACCGGTACCACGACCTGACCGAACAGGCCGCTGACGGCTTCGTCGCGGCGATCGCGCTGCTGGCGCAGGAGCGGACCGCCCCGGCGGTGGTGCACTGCATGGCCGGCAAGGACCGGACCGGCCTGGTCTGTGCCATGACGCTGTCGCTGCTCGGGGTGCGGGACACGGTGATCGCCGAGGACTACGCACTGAGTACGGCCGGCAGCGAGCGCCTGCTCGCCTGGCTGCGTACCCAGAAGGGCAACGACCATCTGGTGCCGGTGCCGTTCTTCACCTGCCCGGCGGAGGCGATGCAGACGTTCCTGACCGAGTTCCGGCAGCGGCACGGCTCGGTGGAGGGCTACCTACGGGCAGCCGGCCTACCGGCGGACCGGATCGAGACGTTGCGCGCCAGCCTGCTCACCTGACAGCGCCGCCCGGCCTCGCGTTTCGGGTGGTGCGGTGGACACCGCACCACCCGAAACGCACTCTGGTCAGAGCACCCGGTGCACCCAGTTGTCCGGGTCGGTGCCCCGGCCCCGCTGGATGTCCACCAGGGTCTGCCGCAGCGCCATCGTCACCTCGCCCGACCCGCCGTCGGCGACAGTGAACTCGCCGTCGGTCGACCGGACCCGGCCGATCGGGGTGATCACCGCCGCGGTGCCGCAGGCGAACGCCTCCCGCAGTTTGCCGCTGGCCGCGTCGGCCCGCCACTGCTCCAGGCTGACCGGCCGCTCGATGACCTGGTGACCGGCCCGGCGGGCCAACGTGATCACCGACTCCCGGGTGATCCCCGGCAGGATGGCCCCGGTCAGCGGCGGGGTCACCAACGAACCGTCGTCGTAGACGAAGAAGACATTCATGCCGCCGAGCTCGTCGACGTAGCGCCGCTCGACCGCGTCCAGGAAGACCACCTGGTCGCAGCCGTGTTCGATCGCCTCGGCCTGCGCCACCAGGGAGGCGGCGTAGTTGCCACCACACTTGGCGGCTCCGGTGCCGCCCGGCGCGGCCCGGGTGTAGAGCGGCGAGGCCCAGACCGTCACCGGCTTCACGCCTCCGGAGAAGTAGGAGCCGACCGGTGAGGCGATCACCACGTAGAGATATTCGCGGGCCGGCCGCACCCCGAGGAAGACCTCGCTGGCGAACATGAACGGACGCAGGTAGAGGCTGCCGTCGTCACCGGCGGGAATCCACTCCCGGTCGATGGTGATCAGATGTTGTAGTGAATCGAGGAAGACCTGCTCCGGCAGTGCGGGCATGGCCATCCGCGCGCCGGAGGCGACGAACCGCGCCGCGTTGGCCTGCGGCCGGAACAACGTCACGCCGCCGCCGGCCGCGTGGTAGGCCTTGAGCCCTTCGAAGATCTCCTGGGCGTAGTGCAGCGCCGCCGTGGCCGGGTCCATCGGGATCGGTGCCCGCGGCTCGACCCGGGCGTCGTACCAGCCCTTGCCCTCGGCGTACCGGACGGTGACCATGTGGTCGGTGAAGATCTGGCCGAATCCGGGATTGGCCAGCAGCGCGCTGCGTTCCGCGGCCGCTACCGGGTGCGGATTCGGACGGATCTCGAAATCGAGTTTGTCACCGCCGATCATTGGGCTGACCTCCATGGCGAGAAAGTGACGAAGTTGTGTGTCATGCAACTTACCCCGAACGTTCGTTCAGCGGGAACCGGCGCAGTCGGCCACGCCGATGGACCACGTCTCGCTGGTGAGCCAGTGGTCATCGGCGGTCGGACACGCGCGGTCGCCCGACCGGCGACACGGGCACGCCCGACCGCGCCGTGGGTGGGCGGCCGGGTGGGCCAGTGCCGGGTGGGCTGTGGAAGGTGACGAGATTCCGACCTGCGGTCCGCGGTCGGTGCGGTGCGGTGCGGCCTCAGCCCGCCGCGTGGGCGGCGAGCCGGTCGCCGATCTCGGCGGTACGCAGCGCGGCTCCCGGCGTACGGGAGGCCAGCTCGGCCGCGACCGCCCTGGATACTCGCTCGGCCTGCTCGGGGTGACCGAGGTGGTCGAGCAGCAGGGAGGCGGAGAGCACGGCGGCCACCGGGTCGGCGACCCCCTTGCCGGCGATGTCGGGCGCGGAGCCGTGCACCGGCTCGAACATCGACGGGAAGCGGCGCTCCGGGTTGATGCAGCCACTGGCGGCCAGACCGATGCCCCCGGTCACCGCCGCGGCGATGTCGGTGAGGATGTCGCCGAACAGGTTGTCGGTGACCACCACGTCGTAGCGCTGCGGGTGGGTGACCATGAACATGGCCGCCGCGTCGACGTGCTGATATTCAGTCTCGATCTCCGGGAAGTCGGCCTTGACCTCGGCGAAGGTCCGCGCCCACAGCGAACCGGCGTGGGTCAGCACGTTCGTCTTGTGCACCAGGGTGACCTTGCGCCGCTCCCGGCGGGCGGCTCGGGCGAAGGAGTCGCGGATCACCCGCTCGACGCCGTACCGGGTGTTCAGGCTCTCCTCGGTGGCGACCTCGGCGGGAGTGCCCTGGTGCATCGTCCCGCCAGCACCGGTGTAGAGACCCTCGGTGCCCTCGCGGACCACCACGAAGTCGATCTCGCCGGGCTTGACCCCGCCGAGCGGACTGGCGGTGCCGGGCCACAACCGGGATGGCCGCAGGTTGACGTACTGGTCGAAGGCGAAGCGCAGCTTGAGCAGCAGGCCGCGTTCCAGCACCCCCGGCGGGACGGTGGGGTCACCCACGGCACCGAGCAGGATGGCGTCGTGCTCGGCGAGCTCGGTCAGCACCGAGTCGGGCAGCACCTCGCCGGTGCGGTGGTAGCGGGCCGCGCCCAGGTCGTACTCGGTGGCCTCGACTCCGGGCAGCACCGCGTCGATGACCTTGCGGGCCTGCGCGGTCACCTCGGACCCGATGCCGTCGCCGGCCACGACCGCGATCCGCGCCATCGCCACGTCCACTCCTAAGTCAGATCGATCGACCGCCTAGCGAACGTTAAGCGATCGTCTCGTTCAACGGTACGCCAGTCCCATGATTCGGACGGTACGCCGCCAATTCCCGTCTTGTGCCTGACACCGCCGGGCGCACAGCAAGTACACAGTCCGGCTTAGTACCCTTCTCATACCCGACGGCTACTGTAGGTGAAGGCCGCATTCGGGCGCCGGTCGAAGGAGGCATCACGATGCTGGCACACCGCGCTGCCCAGCTGGAGCCACCCGATCTGCTGGTCGGGGCCGTACCCGCGGTGACCCCCAGCAGAGCGACGGGTCGCACCACCGACCTACCGCCGTCGGCGGCCGACCCCCGCGCGGCCGGCACGATCGCGGCCCGGCACACCGTCAGCACCTCGACCGCACGGTACCGGCTGGTCCTGGTCGGCGGCGACCGCATCGGCCGTCGCCAACTGAGCGAGGCGATCAGCGACGCGGTGGCCGAGTTGCGGGCCATCGACGTGACCTACAGCCCGTTGCGACCCAACAGCCTGGTGTCGTTGCTGCGTCGGGGCGAGGTCGCGCCGCAGGTGTATCCGCCGCTCGCCGACATCGTGGACCGCTGCCTCACGATGCGGGCAGCCACCGGTGGCTGGTTCGACCCGTGGGCCGTCCCCGGCGGGTTCGACCCCGCCGGCATGATCAAGGGCTGGGCGATAGAGCGCGCCGCCAGCCGACTACGCGCGGCCGGCGTCAGCGACTACGCCGTGATCAGCGGCGGCGATCTGACGGTACGGGGACACGCCCCACACGGCGGACCGTGGCGGGTGGCCCTGCAGCAACCACCCGGCTCCGACGGCGTCGACGCCGCGCCGACCGTGGTGACCATGGTGGACGGCGCGATCGGGACCAGCGGGCTGACCACCCGCCAGCGGCTGGTGATCGATCCGCACACCGGATCCACGGTGCGCCGCGCCGGTGCCGCAATGGTGCTCGGCGCCGACCTCGCCGTGGCCGACGGCTACGCCACCGCGTTGTACGCCGCCGGCGCGGCTGGCCGGGACTGGTTCCCCACAGCGGACGGATACCAGGTCCTCGACCTGATCGGCGACTGACCGGCCGCGCCGGACCTGGTGATCAGTCAGCGGCCATAGCCAGTGGGTGGCCGCCGGACAACTGGCGACCCGGGAACGAGCGGTGGCCGACGCGGTCGGCTCCCGTGATCTCGGCAAGTGACCACGGGAGCCGACCGGCGACACGTGCGCCTGGCTCGCGCACCGGGGGTGCTGCCGCTCACGGAGCACGCGCGGAGCGGTCGGACGTCACCCGAAGACGGGACCGTACCGCAACAACTCCTGAGCGACCGCCACCACACGCTATCGATTCCCTACAACGGTACGCAAGGCTCAAAATTCTGTATCTACGCTTGTCGACCGCCCCACTGGCTGGAACGATCGACCGGGTAGATGGCACGCTGTCCGGCGTGACATTTGATCTAGTCGTATGGGCGTTGGACGATCAGTCCACTCCGGCGGACGTGCACGCCGCACATGAACTGTGCCGGCAGGGCCAGCACGTCGACGGCGACACCGACCGCCGGATAACGTCGTTCTACGCCACGCTGACCGCTGACTATCCGGACCAGGGCCCCGCCGCGACCGGTGCTGGTTCCCCCTGGGCGAAGGTTCCACTACATGTCGCCATCGACCACGTCGAGATGAATCTGCAGCTCACCTGCGCCGATGAGGTGCTGCTGACCATCGAAGGGCTGGCTCAGGAACACGGCCTGCTCCTGCTCGATCCGCAGGACGGCTCGGTATACCCGTCGTCGGCCAGCGCGACGGCCCGCTGAGCGGACGGCGGTTCGGGCAGAACGCCCGAACCGCCGCGCCAAATGTTCCGTACCGTCACTCCTCGCGCAGGTCGACCGCGCTGGCCGCAGTGGCCCCGATCGAGCTCGCGGCCGAGCTCAGCGACTCCGCGCCGACCGCGGAGTCCACCGTCAGGGTCATCAGCGCCTCACCGCCGGCGGAGCGCCGGGCCACCTGCATCGCCGCGATGTTCACCCCGGCCTCGCCGAGGGTCGACCCGATGGTGCCGACCACGCCGGGCCGGTCCACGTAGCGGAAGAAGAGCAGGATGCCCTCGGCGGTCAGTTCAAGGTCGAAGCCGTCGACCTCGGTCAACCGGACCAGGTCACGACCGCCGGTGTGCACCACCGTTCCGGAGACGCTGACCGTGCCGCCGTCCGGCAGCACCCCGCGCACCGTCACCAGATTCGGTGCCTCGGCGGTGTCCTGCTGGGTTACCAGCTCCACCTCGACGCCCCGGTCGGCGGCCAGGTGCGGCGCGTTGACGTACGTGACCTGCTCCTCCACCACCGAACTGAACAGGCCCTTGGTGGCGGCCAGCTTCAGCACCGACACCTCGTTGCTGACCACCTCACCGCGTACGTCGACGGTGACGTTGGCCGCGACGCCGCCGGCCACCGCGGTGAAGACCTTGCCGAGCTTCTCCGCCAACGGCAGCAGCGGACGGACGTCCTCGGCGACGACCCCGCCGGCCTGGACGTTGACCGCGTCCGGCACGAACTCCCCCTGCAGGGCCAGCTTGACGCTGCGCGCCACCGCGAGCCCCGCCTTGTCCTGCGCCTCGGCGGTGGACGCGCCCAGGTGCGGGGTGGCGACCACGTTGTCGAAGGCGAACAGCGGCGAGGCGGTGCACGGCTCCTTGGCGTACACGTCCACCCCGGCGCCGCCGACCCGGCCCTCGGCGAGCGCGTCGGCCAGGGCCTGCTCGTCGACCAGGCCACCACGGGCGGCGTTGACGATCCGCACCCCGGGCTTGACGATCGCCAGCTCCTTCTCGCCAATCAGGCCGAGCGTCTCCGGCGTCTTCGGCAGGTGGATCGAGATGAAGTCGCTCTCGCGCAGCAGCTCCTCCAGGCCGACCAGCCGCACCCCGAGCTGGGCGGCCCGGGCCGGCTGGATGTACGGGTCGTAGGCGATGAGCCGGGTCCCGAACGCGGCGATCCGCTGGGCGAACAGCACCCCGATCCGACCGAGCCCGACCACGCCGACGGTCTTGCCCTGGATCTCGACGCCGGTGTACTTCGAACGCTTCCACTCGCCGGCCTTGAGCGCGGAGCTGGCGCTGGCGGTGTTACGGGCGACCGCGAGCAGCAGGGCGATCGCCTGCTCGGCAGCGGAGACGATGTTCGAGGTCGGCGCGTTGACCACCATCACACCTCGGGCGGTGGCGGCCGGTACCTCGACGTTGTCCAGGCCGATGCCGGCGCGGGCGACCACCTTGAGTCGGGGGGCCGCAGCCAGCGCTTCGGCGTCGATCTGGGTGGCGCTGCGCACGATCACCGCGTTGGCGTCGGCGAGCGCGGCGAGCAGCGCCGCGCGGTCGGTGCCGTCGACGTGACGCACATCGAAGTCGTGGGCGAGCACGTCGATGGCGGCGGGCGCAAGCTCTTCAGCGATCAGTACGACAGGATTCATTGGTCCTCAAAGTCGTCCGGGACGGGTATCTGCGGCGGTGGGGCGCCGCTCTGCGCCCTACGCTTCCCCGCCCGGGCGTCGCGCCGGCACGGAGGCGGCCTACCCGCGATCGTAGGCGCACCAATGGACGGCCGGGCTCAGGGCCGGGGGTGAGTGCCCTCACAAACCCGACCTAACACCCGTTCAGCCCGGGGTCGTCCCGGCCGGTGTCAGCTCGGTGCGATCCCACCCGGTGCCGCCCCGCCGGGCACGATGCCGCCCTCGCCGATCTGCCGCAGGGTGCTGGCCTCCGCCATCAGAGCGTCGTGGAGCAGGTCGAAGGCGAGTGTGCCGACCGGTGGGTAGACCCGCTCCCGGGGCGGCTCGGCACCGGGGGCCAACGCACCCTGGTCCACCATGAATTCGAGGATCTCCTTGCGGACCGCCGGCAGGCAGACCGGCGAGTGGTACAGCACGTTGAGCGCCTGCATTCGCATGCCCTGGACGTGGTCTTCGCCCTTGTTGTCGTGAAAGTGCGGGTTGCGGGTCTCCACCTGCAGCACCGGCACCGAACTCGCCATCACCTCGGGGCAGTCGGTGTCCAGGATTCCACCGAAGCGTTCGAACAGGTCGACGTACTCGTACGGCTCGACGGCGAATCCGCCGGCCAGCCGCAGCCGCAGCCCGAGGTCGAGGCTCAGCGCGTGTTCACCGGCGTTGCCGGTGGCGATCACCTCGGTGCCGAAGCCGGAGTATTCGGCGATCAACCGATTGAGGAAGCTGTTGGTGATCTCAGAGCTGCGTCCCCGGCGACTGAAGAAGAGCCGGCCGTCGCGCAGCTTGGGCTTGGAGTGCCAGGAGATCCGCACCATCGAGTACGGGCTGTCCGCCAGGTGCAGGCCGGCGGCGTACACCTTGCAGTATTCGTGCACCGCGCCGGGGACGTAGTTGTCGGCGTCGACGTAACCGACGTACTTGCGGCCGGTCAACGCGGCCACCGCCATGCCGATCAGCATGGCCTCGCCCTTGCCGGCGCGGACCAGTCCGCTCTCGTCGATCAGCTCCGGCATCCCGGCGGCCTTCATCGCCGCGGCGAGGCCCGGGTCCCGCTGGTGCACCGTGATAGCCGGGCGGTCGGCGGACCGGCAGAACTGCTCGACCGCGTGCGCCTCGATCTCGTAGCGGTCGACCGGCTGGCGCCCGCTGTTCGACACCAGGACGATCAGGCAGTCGTGCGGTATGCCGGCCAGCACGCCCTCGATCACCCGGCGCGTCTCGTTCATGCAGGGAATGACGACGACCATGTTCCGCTCGATCGCCCTGATGTCCTGCTGCGAGGCAAGCCCACGGTCTCGGTCCCCGGTCACATCCCCCGAGTCCAGCTCGATGACACGCTGAAGCTCATGGATGCGAACGGCACCAAAGCGCTCAGTACGGTGCGATTGCTCCAGACGCATGCGGGGCACCTTACCCGAGCACCATATTAACTAGCTGTAACCGTAGGTCAATAATCGGCATCAGCCATCAACTACCCGAAACCGACTCCAACCCGCAATCTATCGGTAACCTGGCCCCAATCAAGATAGCCACAGAGCCCGCTAATGATTACTCTCAGTAGCGGGCCCTGATGAACATCCACTGGTGCGGTGCCGCCGAACCTCAGGCCGTCTCGGTGATCGGCCGGTCCACCCAACTCATCATGCCGCGCAGCTTGCGGCCGGTCTCCTCGATCGGGTGCGCCGCGCCCTCCGCCCGCCACTTGGCGAAGTTCGGCCGGCCGGCGTCGTCCTCGGCGATCCACTCACGGGCGAACTCACCGGACTGCACCTCGGCGAGGATCTTGCGCATCTCCTCCTTGACCCGCGCGTCGACCACCCGCGGCCCACGGGAGTAGTCGCCGTACTCCGCGGTGTCCGACACGCTGTAGCGCATCCGCGCGACGCCACCCTCGTACATCAGGTCGACGATCAGCTTCAGCTCGTGCAGGCACTCGAAGTAGGCGATCTCCGGCGCGTAGCCGGCCTCGGTGAGTACCTCGAACCCGGTCTGCACCAGCGCCGCCGCGCCACCGCAGAGCACCGCCTGCTCGCCGAACAGGTCGGTCTCGGTCTCCTCCTTGAAGGTCGTCTTGATCACCCCGGCCCGGGTGCCACCGATCGCCTTTGCGTACGCCAGGGCGAGACCGAACGCGCCACCGGTGGCGTCCTGCTCCACCGCGACCAGCGCCGGCACGCCCTTGCCGTCGACGTACTGCCGGCGCACCAGGTGCCCGGGCCCCTTCGGGGCGACCATCGCGACATCCACGTCGGCCGGCGGCGTGATGAAGCCGTACCGGATGTTCAGGCCGTGGCCGAAGAGCAGCGCCTTGCCCGCGGTCAGGTTGGGCGCGATCGCCTCGGTGTAGAGCGAGCGCTGTGCGGTGTCCGGCGCCAGCACCATGATCACGTCGGCGTGGGCCGACGCCTCGGCCGGGGTCAGCACCCGCAGCCCCTGTTCCTCGGCCTTCGCCCGGCTCTTGGAGCCTTCCGGCAGGCCGATCACGACATCGACACCGGAGTCGCGCAGCGACAGCGCGTGGGCGTGGCCCTGGCTGCCGTACCCCAGCACGGCGACCTTCTTGCCCTGAATGAGGCCCAGGTCGGCATCGTCGTCGTAGAACACCTCAGCGGTCATGACTTCCCTCTCGTGTGCCCGGCCACGATGGCCGGCGTTCTCTTCGGGCGGCAACAACCTGCCGCAGGTCATCGAAGCGCGGCAGATGCCACTGCCGCGCCCAGGTCAGGCAGCGCGCAGCGCCGGACCGGTGGTGATCGACCGGGAGCCACGCCCGATCGCGACCAGGCCGGACTGCACCATCTCCTTGATCCCGAACGTTTCGAGATCCCGTAGCAACGCGTCCAGCTTGTCGGCGGTGCCGGTGGCCTCGATGGTGAGGGTGTCCGCTGCGACATCCACCACCCGGGCGCGGAACAGGTTGACCGTCTCCAGCACCTGCGACCGCATCGACCGGTCCGCGCGCACCTTCACCAGCAGCAGCTGACGGGCGACCGACACCGTCGGATCGAGCTCCACGATCTTCAGTACGTTGACCAGCTTGTTCAGCTGCTTCGTCACCTGCTCCAGCGGCGAGGAGTCGGCGTCGACCACGATGGTGATCCGGGAGACCTCCGGGTTCTCGGTCTCCCCGACCGCCAGCGAGTCGATGTTGAATCCGCGCCGGGAGAACAGACCGGACACCCGGGCCAGCACCCCGGGCTTGTTCTCCACCAGCACGGAGAGCGTGTGCTTGGTCATCATTTCCTCGTCATCGTCGGATCGGTTCGGTCGGCGCGGCTCGGTCGGCGCAGGTCACGAGTTCGGTCGTCACAGGTCGTCGTCGTCGAAGGCGGGCCGGACGTCCCGGGCGAACATGATCTCATCGTTACTGGTGCCGGCGGCGACCATCGGCCAGACCATGGCATCCTTGCCGACCACGAAGTCGATCACGACCGGAGCGTCGTTGATCTCCATCGCGGCGGCGATCGTGGCGTCGACGTCGGCGGCGTTCTCGCAGCGCAGCCCGATGCAGCCGAGCGCCTCGGCCAGCTTGACGAAGTCCGGGATGCGGTGCTTGTGGGTGCCCAGGTCGGTGTTCGAGTAACGCCCGCCGTAGAACAGCGTCTGCCACTGCCGGACCATGCCCAGGTTGCCGTTGTTGATCAGCGCGACCTTGATCGGGATGCCTTCCAGCGCGCAGGTGGCCAGCTCCTGGTTGGTCATCTGGAAACAGCCGTCACCGTCGACCGCCCAGACCGTCGCATCCGGTCGGCCGGCCTTCGCGCCCATCGCCGCCGGGACCGCGTACCCCATCGTGCCCAGCCCACCAGAGTTGAGCCAGGTGTTCGGCTTCTCGTACGAGATGAACTGCGAGGCCCACATCTGGTGCTGCCCGACCCCGGCCACGTAGATCGCGTCCGGGCCGGCCAGCTTGCCCAGCCGCTGGATCACGTACTGCGGCGACAGCGTGCCGTCGTCGGGCTCGTCGTAGCCCAGCGGGTACCGCTCACGCAGATCGTCGAGCTGGGTCCACCAGTCGGTGCGATCGCCGGCGGCGGTGCCAGCGCTGGTCCGGGTCGAAACCGGCCGGGCGGTGCCGGCAGCGCCGCGCTGAGCAATCTGGTACGCCTCGATCAGCTCGTCGATGACGCGCCGGGCGTCACCGACGATCGGCACGTCGGCAGGGCGGTTCTTGCCGATCTCCGCCGGGTCGATGTCGGCGTGCACCACCGCCGCGTCCGGAGCGAACGAGTCCAGCTGGCCGGTGACCCGGTCGTCGAACCTGGCCCCGAGTGCCACCAGCAGATCGGCCTTCTGCAGCGCGTACACCGCCGCGACGGTGCCGTGCATGCCGGGCATACCCAGGTGCTGCGGGTGCGAGTCGGGGAACGCGCCCCGGGCCATCAGCGTGGTGACCACTGGAATCCCGGTCAGCTCGGCCAACCGCAGCAGCCCGTCGGTGGCCTTGGCCTTGAGCACGCCACCGCCGACGTAGAGCACCGGCCGCCGGGCGCCGGCCATCAGCCGGGCCGCCTCCCGGATCTGCTTGCCGTGCGGGTGCGTCGTCGGCCGGTAGCCGGGCAGGTCCAGCGTCGGCGGCCAGGCGAAGGTTGTCTGCGCCTGCAGGACGTCCTTGGGGATGTCGACCAGCACCGGCCCTGGTCGGCCGGTCGACGCCAGGTGGAACGCCTCGGCCAGCACCCGGGGAATCTCCTCGCCGGACTGCACCAGGTAGTTGTGCTTGGTGATCGGCAGGGTGATGCCCTGGATGTCCGCCTCCTGGAAGGCGTCCGTACCGATCATCGGCCGGGAGACCTGACCGGTGATCGCGACGATCGGCACCGAGTCCATGTACGCGTCGGCGATCGGCGTGACCAGGTTGGTGGCACCGGGGCCCGAGGTCGCCATGCAGACCCCGACCCGGCCGGTGGCCTGCGCGTAGCCGGTCGCCGCGTGTCCGGCACCCTGCTCGTGGCGGACCAGGATGTGCCGCACCGTCGAGTCGAACAGCGGGTCGTACGCCGGCAGGATGGCGCCGCCAGGGATACCGAAGACCACGTCGACACCGAGTGCCTCGAGCGACTGGACCAGGCAGGCCGCACCGGAGACCTGCACCGGCGCGGCCGGCGGCGGTGTTACGGCGTTGGCGAGGGTGGCCGGTGTCGGCGCGGCCGCCGCGACCGGGTGAACGCGGTGGGCGAGGTTCTCGGGCGTGGGTCTCGTCATGACGGTTCAGGCCTTCTAGCTCAGTGGTCTCGCGACAAGGGTCTCGGCGGCATATCCGGCAGATGGGACCGATCGGCCGGAACCGGCAGGTAGCTGGCAATAAAAACGGCCCTCGTGCAGATGCACGGGGCCAGCACACTCTCGGCGGGAGAGTGCGCTCAGGTAAGTACTCGAGACGACAGAGTCAGCGACATAGGGCTAAGCCTGACGCATCTCATGCGATGAGTCAACTGATCTCACATCCTGGGCGTACGAGTGTCGGGGCAGCGCCGGTGAGCTGCCGTCCCCCTGGTAGCGGGGGCCGGCGACACCACCATGCGGACCGCCCGAGGAAGTCGCCGCCTGCAGCATCGCCGCCAGATGCTCGGCCGGCACCCCCCAGCCGAACAGCGCGCCCTGGCCGAACCGGCAACCGGCCTCCACCACCACCGCCAACTCGGACCGGTTGGTCACCCCCTCGGCGATCACCTCCAGACCCAACTGGTGCCCGAGCCGCATCACCACGTCCACCATCGGCGCGAACGCCCGCCGTCCGGGCAGCGGCGGTGCCGTCGGCCCCTGCTCGGCCACCAGGCTGTGATCGATCTTGAGAATGTCGATCGGCAGATTCCGCAGCTGCCCGAGCGACGAATACCCGGCACCGAAGTCGTCCATGGCGATGCGCACCCCGGTGGCCCGCAACGCCTTGAGCCGGCGGATCAGCTCCGCGAGGTCCCGGGCGACAGCATGCTCGGTCACCTCCAACACCAGCCGCTGCGGCGGTACGCGGTGACGCCGCAACGCCTCGTCGACCTGCCGCACGTACCCGGGGTCGTGCAGCTCGTGCGGTGACACGTTGACCGACACCCACACGTCATGTCCCTGCGCCAACCAGCTGGCCAACTGCTCGCACGCCTGGTCCAGCACCCAGGCACCCAGCCGATTGATCATCCCGCACTCCTCGGCGAGCGGGATGAACTCGTCCGGCGGCACCTTGCCCAGCTCGGGATGCTGCCAGCGGATCAGCGCCTCGGCGCCGACCGGGCGTACCGACGGCACCGCCACCACCGGTTGAAAGACCAGCCGCAGCTCACCGCGGTCGACCACGCCGCGCATCTCGTGCTCCAGCTGGACCCGCCGCCGCTGCGCCTGGTCGTAGGAGACGTCGTAGCGCTCCACCCGGTTCTTGCCGCGCTGCTTGGCCGACCGCAACGCCAGGTCCGCGTTGCGCAGCAGCGTCGGGACGTCCGGGGCGGTGGACCGGGACGCCATGCCGATACTCGCCGAGACGTAGATCGGGCCCAGCTCATGCGGGTACGGAGCGTTCAGCACCTGCAGCAGCCGATCGCCGAACCGGCGCGCCTCCTGCGCGTCCGCCGCCGGCAGCAGGACGGCGAACTCGTCACCACCGAGCCGCGCGGCCAGCCCCGCGCCGTCGAGCACCCCGGCGAGCCGCCGCCCCACCTCGATCAACACGGCGTCGCCGACATCGTGGCCACGCATGTCGTTGACCGTCTTGAACCCGTCCAGGTCCAGGGCGATCAACCCGCCCGGGCGTTCGTTCGCGACCCACTCGTAGAGCTCCTGCAGCAACGCCCGCCGGTTGGCCAGTCCGGTCAGCGGGTCGGTGTGCGCGAGATTGCGGAAGTGCGCCTCGCTCGCGGCCAGCCGCTCGGCGTAGCCGCGCACATCGAGCAGGGCCAGGTACTGCCGCCCCACCAGGACGAACCCCTCCACGCCGCCGACCACGACAGCCAGCGTGCCGAACGCACCACCGCGCGACGCGTGGTAGATCCCGGCCCCGGCGATCACGACGATCGGCAGGAACACGTAACCGCTGCCCCGGCCGCCCGGCCCCGCGTTCGCGCCGTCGACCCGGCCGGCCCGACGGCTGCCGTGCCAGGTAAGCAGCAGACCCACCGGCAACGCGGCGGCGTTGGCCAGGACGAGCCCCGACCAGGCCTGGCAGAGCCCGGTGGCGGCGCCGATCCCGGTGGCGGCGATCACCACCGCGCCCGCTCCACTGGCCGCCAGCCCGGCGCGACGCCAGCCGCCCTGCAACGCGGTCACCACCGCCACCCCCGCCACCACGGCGACCGTCGCCCCGCCCAGCACGACCGCCGGGCAGACCGTCGGGGTGGCCGCACCGAGCAGCCGGGTCGGCGGTGCCAGCAGCACCCAGCCGGTGAGCCACAGCGCCGCGCCGACAGCAAGGCTGTCGAGCAGGTGACGAAGCTCCGGGATCGTCCGCCCGGCGGCGGCACCGGGCAACCGCAGCAGGCCCCAGATCAGCGCCAGGCCACCGGCGGTGCCACCGCTGGCGACCACGGTGGCGAGCAGCAACCGCTGCGGCTGGTCCGGATCTCCGGTGTCGGCCAGCGTCGACACCCCGACCAGCGCCACGAGTACGGCGACAGTGGTCAGGCCGGCCCCGACCGCTATCGGCCGGTACGCCCGCATGCCCGGGGGGAGGTGCACGGCACAACTGTGCCGGATCGGCGGCGCGCCATGGTGCCGGGGTGGGGCATCCGGCCAGCAAAGATCCCGACACGTGATACGCGGCACCGCTCACGGCAGCGGCCCGGCCACCGTGGTGTAAGACTTGGCGGATGCCTGAGCTGCGGTCGAAGACCTCCACGCACGGTCGGACGATGGCCGGCGCCCGGGCCCTGTGGCGGGCCACCGGGATGACCGACGACGATTTCGGCAAGCCGATCGTTGCCGTCGCGAACAGTTTCACCCAGTTCGTGCCCGGCCACGTACATCTCAAGGACATGGGCGGACTGGTCGCCGACTCGATCGCCGAAGCCGGCGGGGTCGGCCGCGAGTTCAACACGATCGCCGTCGACGACGGCATCGCCATGGGCCACGCCGGCATGCTCTACTCGCTGCCGAGCCGGGAACTGATCGCCGACGCCGTCGAGTACATGGTCAACGCGCACTGCGCCGACGCGCTGGTCTGCATCTCGAACTGCGACAAGATCACCCCGGGGATGCTGCTCGCCGCGCTGCGGCTGAACATCCCGACCGTGTTCGTCTCCGGCGGTCCGATGGAGGCCGGCAAGACCGTTGCCGTCGACGGCGTGGTGCACGCCAAGCTCGACCTGATCGACGCCATGATCGCCGCGTCGAACGAAGCCGTCACCGACGCCCAGCTCGACACGATCGAGCGGTCCGCCTGCCCGACCTGCGGCTCCTGCTCCGGCATGTTCACCGCCAACTCGATGAACTGCCTCACCGAGGCGATCGGGTTGGCGCTGCCGGGCAACGGCTCGGTGCTGGCCACCCACGCCGCCCGCCGGTCGCTGTTCGTCGAGGCCGGCCGGACCGTCGTCGAGATCGCCAAGCGGTGGTACGAGGACGACGACGCCTCGGTGCTGCCCCGGTCACTGGCGGGCCGGGCCGCTTTCGAGAACGCGGTCGCCCTGGACGTGGCGATGGGCGGCTCCACCAACACCGTGCTGCACCTGCTGGCCGCCGCCCGCGAGGCCGAGCTCGACTTCACCGTCGCCGACATCGACGACATCTCCCGCCGGGTGCCCTGCCTGGCGAAGGTCGCACCCAACACCCCGAAGTACCACATGGAGGACGTGCACCGGGCCGGCGGCATCCCGGCGCTGCTCGGGGAGCTCGACCGGGCCGGCGCGCTGCGCCGTGACGTGCGGGCGGTGCACTCACCGTCGCTGGCCAAGTGGCTGGCCGACTGGGACATCCGGGGTGGTGCACCGACCCCGGAGGCGGTCGAGCTGTTCCACGCCGCGCCCGGCGGGGTGCGTACCACCGAGCCGTTCTCCACCACCGCCCGCTGGTCCAGCCTGGACACCGACGCGGCGCAGGGCTGCATCCGCGACATCGCCCACGCGTACTCCGCCGACGGCGGCCTGGCGATCCTGCACGGCAACCTGGCCCCGCAGGGCGCGGTGGTCAAGACCGCCGGCGTGCCCGACGACTGCCTGACCTTCCGTGGCCCGGCCAAGGTGTACGAGTCGCAGGACGACACCGTCTCGGCGATCCTCGCCGGCGAGGTGGTCGCCGGCGATGTGGTGGTGGTCCGCTACGAGGGCCCCAAGGGCGGGCCGGGCATGCAGGAGATGCTCTACCCGACCTCGTTCCTCAAGGGCCGGGGCCTGGGCCGCGCCTGCGCGTTGATCACCGACGGCCGGTTCTCCGGCGGCACCTCCGGACTGTCCATCGGACATGCCTCCCCCGAGGCCGCCTCCGGTGGCCTGATCGCCCTGGTGGAGACCGGCGACGAGATCGTCATCGACATCCCGGCCCGCAAGCTGGAGCTCGACGTTCCCGACGAGGTGCTGCAGGCCCGCCGGATCGCCCAGGAGAAGCGGGACCGCCCGTACACCCCGGTCGACCGGGACCGGCCGGTGTCGGCGGCGCTGCGGGCGTACGCGTCGATGGCCACCTCGGCCAGCGACGGCGCCTACCGCCTCGTCCCGGACTGACCGACCGTCTAGCGACCGTCTGAGCAGCTCAGGCACCATTGTCGAACACTTGTGCGATGATGACCGGGTGGTGGGCGAGGCCAGCATCCTGCACGCCGACCTGGACGCGTTCTACGCCTCGGTCGAGCAGCGCGACGACCCACGGCTGCGCGGGCGGCCGCTGATCGTCGGCGCCGGCGTGGTGCTGGCGGCCAGCTACGAGGCCAAGGCGTTCGGCGTACGGACCGCGATGCCGACCGGGGCGGCCCGCCGGATCTGCCCGCAGGCGGTGGTCGTGCCACCGAGGATGGCGGCGTACACGGCGGCCAGCCGGGCGGTGTTCGAGGTCTTCCGGCAGACCACTCCCCTGGTCGAGCCGCTCTCCGTCGACGAGGCGTTCCTCGACGTCGGTGGGTTGCGTCGGCTCGTCGGGGCACCCGCCGACATCGCCGCCCGGCTGCGGGTCGCCGTCGGCGAGCAGGTCGGGCTGCCGATCACCGTCGGGGTGGCCCGGACCAAGTTCCTCGCCAAGGTCGCCAGCGGCGTCGCCAAACCGGACGGGCTGCTGGTCGTGCCGCCCGACGAGGAGTTGGCGTTCCTGCATCCGCTGCCCGTCGAGCGGCTCTGGGGCGTCGGCCCGGTCAGCGCCGGCAAACTGCGCGAACGCGGCATCACCACGGTCGGCCGGGTGGCCCGCCTCGGCGAGGCGGCGCTGGTCTCCATCCTCGGCGCGGCCGCCGGCCGGCATCTGCACGCGCTGGCCCACAACCAGGACCCGCGCCCGGTCCAGGTCGGGCGCCAGCGCGGCTCGATCGGCTCGCAGCAGGCGCTCGGCCGGGCCAGCCGGGACCGGGCCGACGTGGACGCGATCCTCGCCGGGCTGGTCGACCGGGTCGGCCGACGGATGCGGGCCGCCGGGCACACCGGCCGTACGGTGACCCTGCGGCTGCGCTTCGGCGACTTCAGCCGGGCCACCCGCGCGCACACCCTGCCCCGGGCCACCGCCCAGACGTCGATCATTCTGGGCACCGCCCGTGACCTGCTGGCCGCCGCCGCTCCGATGATCGGCGAGCGCGGCCTCACCCTGGTCGGTGTCTCGGTCGGCAACCTCGACGACGGGCAGGCCACCCAGCTGACCCTGCCGCTGGATCCGGCTGACGCACGACCGGACACGGCAGCGCCGCGACCGGACGGACGGCCCGCCGGTCAGCCGGTAGGACGGCAGGAGAGCCTGGACGCCGCGCTCGACGCGGTCCGGGACCGGTTCGGGTCGAGGGCGGTCGACCGGGCGGTGCTGCTCGGCCGCGACCTCGGCCCCGCCGCCCCACTGCGGCCGGACTGACAGCGGCCGGCACCGGCGGCCGGACTGACAGCGGCCGGCCCCGGCGGCCGGGCGAACGCGTTGGTCAGCGTGTCGCGGCCTCCTGCGGCCACAGCTCGACCGCGCCGGCCGCCGCCGCACGGATCAGCGTGCCGGAGATCTCCACCCGGCCGTAGGTGATGTCCTGGGCCGGCCAGCCGCACTCGACGACGACCGGGCCCTCCGGCGGAAGCGACCAGACCCAGAACCGCGCGTCGTGGCGGCGACCGTCGGTGCTGGCCGCGACCGGCACCAGCACCGGCCCGGCCGGGGCTCCGTCCCCGGGATGCTCGGGCAACGGGCCGGGTCGGGCGCTCGACAACGTCGTACCGTCGGCGAACCGCACCGTGAGCTCCGGCCCGCCGCCCGACTCGGCGGCGCTGCGAGGGCGCGGCACCGCCGCGCCGTCGGTGAACGCTCCGCCTCCGGCTGGCTGCGGCTCACGCAGGATGGCGCTGACATCGAATTCGAACCCCGTCGGGTACGCCAGTACGCTGGCCAGCACCACGGCCGCCCGGTCGCTGCGGGCCAGCAGCAGTTGGCCGGCGACCACCTGACCGAGCACCGCCGGCGGACGGGCATGCCAGGCGGCGTGATCTGCACCGAGGTGTGGGGCGTCGACATCGTCCATCGGGTAACCATGCCACGGATCGGCTCGGATCGACGGCACCGCCGCTGGCCGAAACGGCCGGGATCGCCAAGGATCAGCGGTATGACACCCGCCGCCGCACACCAGGAAACACCCGCAGGTCTGCTACCGGAGACCGCGCGGGCGTTGCTGCACCGGCTCGCCACCGGCCAGGCCGACGGCCGCGCGCCGTCCATGATCGCGGCGGTGGTCCGCGCGCACGGGCCGGTCTGGACCGCCGGTCGAGGCGAGGTCGACGGCACCGCGCCGCAGGCGTCGACCGGCTACCGGATCGGCTCGATCAGCAAGACCTTCACCGCGGTCCAGGTGCTGCGGCTGGCCGAGGAACGTCTGCTGAAGCTGACCGACCCGATCGACCGGCACCTGCCCGGCTGCGGAGTCGAGGCGAGCGTCGCGCAGTTGCTGGCGCACAATGCCGGGCTGCCGGCCGAACCACGCGGCCCATGGTGGGAACGCACCCCCGGCGCGCTGCGACCGGAGCTGTCCGACGTGCTCGGTGCCGATGCGGACCGGTGGCCGGCCGGACACGGGCACCGGTACTCCAACCCCGGGTACGCGCTGCTCGGCAAGTTGATCGAGCGACTGCGCGGCCGACCGTGGGGGCAGACACTGCGGGCCGACGTGCTCGACCCGCTCTCGATGACGCAGAGCGGCGTCGCCCCGGGTGGTCGACCTGCCGCCGGCTGGGCGGTTCATCCCTGGGCGGACGTGCTACTGCCCGAGCCGACCGAGGAGTACGGCCACCTCGCCCCGGCCGGGCAGTTGTGGTCCACCGTCGCCGACCTCAGTCGCTTCGCGGTGTTCCTCCTCGACGGCGACCCGCAGGTGCTGTCCACCGAGTCGCTGGCGATGATGCGTACCGCCGCTTCGCCGCCGGAGAGCGCGGACCCGGACCACGGGTACGGCCTGGGCATGCAGTTGCTGCGCCACCATGGCCTGAGCCTGTCCGGGCACACCGGTTCGGTGCCGGGGTTTCTCGCCGCCCTGTGGACCTGCCCCGACCAGGACGTGGCTGCGGTCGTACTGGCCAACGTCACCGCCGGCCCGCAGATCGGCGACATCGCCGCCGACCTGGTCAAGATCGTCGCCGACCGGGAGCCGACGATCCCGCCGCCGTGGCGACCGGCCGCCGGCCTCGACCCGACACTGCTCGACCTGACCGGGCCGTGGTACTGGGGCGCGCGGCCGGTGGCGATCCGGCTGCTCGGCGACGGCAGGCTCCAGCTCACCCCGATCGGCAGGGCGGGACGGGGCACCCGGTTCCGCGCCACCACCACCGCCGACACCTGGACCGGCTTCGACGGCTTCTACGCCGGGGAGACGCTGCGGGTGATCCGGGACCCGGCCGGTGCGGTCGACCATCTCGATCTCGGCACACTGGTGTTGACCCGAGGGCCGTACGATCCGGCGGCGGCGGTGCCGGGCGGCGTGGACCCGACCGGGTGGCGAGCCGGCTCCGAACGGCCGGTGACCGACACCGACGAGCAGGTCAGCGGATCCGCTGGCTGAGAATCTGCCCCGGCCACGGGCCGCCGGGCTGGTCGATGGTGAACGGCTCGGCGGCGGTGAACCCGGCCCGCTCGTAGTAGCGGACCAGCGCCCGGTCACCACCGGCGTAGCAGTCGACCCGTAGCAGGGTCGCGCCGCGTTCCACGGCGATCCGCCGAGCCTCGTCCAGCAGGGCACCGCCGACCCCGCGACCGGCCCACCGTCGGTCGGTGACCAGCAGATTCACGTACAACTCGGGCTCGTTCACCGGCGGCACGTAGGACCGGGCCGTGCCGACGGCCAGCGCCCCGACGACCTGCTCGCCAACTCGCGGCCCGTCACCACCGGCAGCGGCCGGCACGCACGCCAGCACCAGGCCACTCTCCCGCGCCCACCCGGTGACCATCGCGATCCGGCGCGGGCTGGTCGACTGCCGCTCGGTGCCCCACTGGTCGGTCCGCCCCCGCTCGGCCAGCCAGCGCACGGCACCGTCGAGCAGGTCGAGGACCGCCGGAACATCGGCCTGGGTACCGGCCCGGTGATAGACCGATGCCCGATCCTGGTCGCCGTTTCCGCCGTCGGGGTTGCGCTGCATGCCGGACATCCTGCCGGTTGCACCGACGTGCCGTCGACTGGTCAGGACTTCGGTCACAGCGACTTGCCTGCCGCGGACATCGACAGGCGGAAGTGTTGGCGCGTAGCAGGCCGGCGGCTCAGCCGGGCGCGGGACACGGGTTGGCGACCGGACCGTCCGATCCGGCGTCAGCCCGCCGCCCGTCGGCTGCGGTGACCGTGACCTGCCAGGTCACCGTCATCGTGGTCAACCTCGGCACCTGCGCCGTCGCGGTGTCGTCGGTGATCCGCATCGGCACCTCACCGCCGGTCGGGCCGCCGGTCGATCCGCCTCCGGGGGCGACGATGCCGCCGGGGCCGCCGGGCCGGGCCGTCGGGGCAGTCGTCGGGCCGGCTGGGGATGCGCGCGGGGGTTGGCTGGTCGCCACGCCAGTGCCGGCCGACCAGGTCAAAGTGGCAATCTGCGCGACGCCACCGTCGATCACCGCGCCGACAGTCAGCGTGGCCCCGCCAGCGGCGGTGCAGGCGAACCGGGCCTGGGCCCGTACCGCCAGGGGCGCCGGCGGGTCGGTGGTGGCCGCAGCGCCCGGCGGCCCACCGGGCGACGCGGACCCGGTCGCCCCCGCCGGATCGCTCGCCGCTGCCGGCCCGGTCGGGGTCGCCGGCCCGGTCGCCTCCGCTGGCGCCGTCGGGGCCGCCACGGCGGTCGGCCCGGCAGCTGCGGACCGGGCGGCGTCGTCCACCTCACCCAACCGGGGCACGATCAGGGCCGCGCCGAGCAGCAACATCAACGCCACGGCTGCGGCCAGCCCGGCGGCCAGCGCCCGTCCCCGCCGCCGATCCACCGCGCGTGGGAATCCGGTCGCCGGATCGAACCGGCCGGCCCGACGGTCGATCCGCCCCCTGGCCGCAGCCTGGCCCGCGTCGGAGCTGGTCGACACCAGACGGGGCCACAGCTCCGGCGGTACGGCGAGCAGCGGCAGGGTCGCGTACGCGGAGAACAACGCCGCCGGACTGATCTGCTGCCGACGCCGGTCGGCGCAGGTCGGACAGTTCTCGATGTGCCGGCTGACCCGTTTGCGCAGCAGCACCGTGATGGTGCCGTCCCAGCCGTGCAGCAGCCCGGCCAGCTCCGCGCAGTCGGCGGCACCGGTGCGGGCCACCAGCAACGCGCCGATCGACCGTTCGAGCTGTGCCCGTACCCGCGACAGCCGGGCGTGCGCGTGACTGTCCGAGACGCCGAGCACCGCGCCGACCTCGGTAGCGGACAACTCGTGCCGGATGGCCAGCTCGAACACCTGCCGGTCACCCGGGTTCAGCCCGGCGGCGGCGGCCCAGATCAACTCGCGTACCTGCTCGGCGCCGAGCCCGGTGACCGGGTCGACCGCCGGGGCCGGCACCTGGCCGGCCGCCTCCAACGGCAGCTGCCGCAGCCGGCCACGCATCACCCGCAGGCACTCGTTGCGGGCGATGGCGTACAGCCACGGGCGCAACCGGTCCGGATCGCGCAGCTGGGCCGCCCGCTGACCGGCGAGAATGAACGTGTCGTGCACGGCGTCGGCCGCCGCGTCGGCGTCGCGCAGCAAAAATCGGCAGTACGTGTACAGCCGGCCGGCGTACGCGCGGTACGCGCCGTCGAGGCCGCGCTGGTCACCTGCAACCAGCGCGGCCACGACGGCGCGGTCGTCCACGCAGCCGATGCTAGAGGTGGCGATCCCCGTACCACCCTTACTGTCGCCAATATTTCAGCTGGTGGCGGGCCGGGTCGGGCTTGTCGTTGTCCCGGCCGATCAGACAGAGCCGGGTGTTGCCGACGGCGACGAGCCGGGCCCGTTCGGCGTCGGCCGCATCGTCGAGGACCAGCAGCGACGTCTGCCCGGCCCGCAGCGACCAGCCGTCGGCAGCTGGACCATTGACGGTGAGGGCCGCCGGGTCGTACGCCGTGCAGTCGTACTGCGGGGCCAGGCCGAGTGGCAGGCCCGACGGG
This sequence comes from Micromonospora sp. LOL_023, assembly GCF_048060115.1. NCBI lineage: Bacteria > Bacillati > Actinomycetota > Actinomycetes > Micromonosporales > Micromonosporaceae > Micromonospora > Micromonospora sp. LOL_023. The sequence continues at coordinate 17,723 of NZ_JBHMIM010000033.1, read as the reverse complement.
CTCTGGAAGTACGTGACGATGTAGCGGTGGCGGTCGGCGCGCTCGTTACCCCGGCCGATGTAGCAGAGCTGCGTCCAGTTGCGGGCCACCTTGACGCCGTCCTGAGCGTCGAGGCTGGTCGCGAAGAGCTTGATGGCGTGGCTGCCGTCGCGCATCAGCCAGGCGTCGCTCTGCTGCGTGACCGAAAGGTTCGCCGGGTCGTAGCCCACGCAGTCCTCGGCAGCCGCCGTCACCTCGGGCTCTGGCTCGATCGCGGCACCGTCGTTCCCGTCGCCGCCGCCGTTGCCGTCCGGGCCGGTCGCCCCGCCGTCGTCGTCGCCGCCGTTGCCACTGTCGTTGTCGTCGCCACCGGACCCGGTGTGCCCGCCGTCGGCCGGGCCGGTGCCGCTGGTCTCGGTCGTGGCCGGTGCGCCGCCGAGCCCGGCCGAGCCGGGCACCCCGCCGGCGTCCGACTGGCCGCTGAGCCGGCCGGTCGCTGCGCCGCAGGCCACCAACGCCAGCAGGAGCAGCCCGCTCAGCGCCACCACGACCACGGCGGTGGCCGCCGGCCAATGCCGCATCCACCGCCGCGCCGATCCGACACCCGAAGTCGTGTAGATCATCTCGTCACCTCGCCTGAAGTCACTTGCCGGCTGTCGTGCCGGACAGGGTTGGGAGACGGTGGCCAGCCGGGAACCAACAACTTTCCACGGCACGATCCACACCTTGCTCGGTCAGTGGGCGGGTCCGCCCGCCGGTAGAGTCATCCACGTGGATCTGGACGACACCGCCGCCCGGCTCGGCGTGCGAGGACATCGACCGCGTACACCGACTCGCCGGTGACCGGCCGTCGGCCCCACTGCCCGCCAAGGTCGACGCGCCCGCGATCCTCGACCGTCTCGCCGTACGGCCGGACGACGCCGCCGAGATCATGGCCGGCTGGCCCGACCCGGACTCTCCGCTGTGGACCCCGGAGCTGTGCTGGCTGCTCGACCGCTCGATCGCCCTGGTCCGCGCCGACCTCGGCGGCCACGGCTGGCTTCCGCCCGGCCCGGCTCTGCCCCGCGAGCGAGGGCCCGCCTGGCGACACCTGTACGTGTACGCGTACCTGGCCCTGGTCGACGTCGTCATGGCGTACCACCGCGACCACGGCATCGCCGCGGCCGTGTCCTGGGCGACCCTCGCGGACCTGGGCCGCAGCCTCGCGGTCGACCGTCGGATGCACCGCGAGGGCTGGCCGGTGATGCAGGCCTGGTTGACGCTGCACGCGCGCGGCGGCCTCTACGAGCTGGGCCGGCTGCAGCACCACCGTGGCGGCGGTGGCGGCAACGCCATCAACCTGCACGTTCCCGAGTCGGGGCCGCTGACCCCGGAGGCGGTCTCCGCGTCGCTCGACGCCGCCCGCGCGTTCTTCCCGCGCCACTTCCCCGACGAGCGCTACACGGCGTTCATCTGCAGTTCGTGGCTGCTCGACCCGCAACTGCTGGACTACCTGCCCGAGGACTCCAACATCGTCGCGTTCCAGCAGAGGTTCCAGCTGGAGCCCTACGCCGAGCGGGACGGGCTGGACGCCGACGTCGAGGTGCTGCGGTTCGTGTTCCGCACCCTGACCACGCCGATCGAAGCGCTACCGCGCCGCACCGCGCTCCAGCGGGCCATCGTCGACCATCTGAGCGCCGGCCGCCACTGGCGCATCCGCCGCGGCCACTTCCCGATCTAGGCACGCCACGAAGATGCCCGCCACGTACGAGTGCACCGTTCCGACGGACGACGGTGAGCTGCCCGGCACGGTGGAGCTGCCCGACGGTCCGGTGCGCGCAGCGGTGGTCGTGGTGCACGGATCGACGGCCGGTCACCGGTCCTGGTTCTGCTACACCCACGTCGGCCGGGTACTCACCGCACACGGTGTGGCGGTGCTGCGCTACGACCGCCGGGTGCCGTTGGAGCCCGGTCGCGACGTACCACTGCGGTTGCAGGCCACCGACGCGGCGGCTGCGGCCCGGACGCTGCGCAAGCTCGTCGACGGCGATGTCCCGCTCGGGCTGTGGGGGCTGAGCCAGGGAGCCTGGGCGGCACCGAGCTGACCGGGCTGGCCGAGTTGCGCACCGGGTGGGAGGCGTACCAGCGGGGCGGCTGCGCACCGCAACCGGACCCACGTCCAGTAGCGGCGGTCTGGCGGCTTGAGCACGCCGTGTCACGTCTGGAACACTCGTCCGTACGGGAGCTCCCGCATTACTGTCAGAATTCCAACGCTCAACGTGTGGACTCGGAGTGTGGCGTGATGTTCGGTGAACTGTGGAGCACGTTGGCCGGCCAGCTTCCATTGAGCATCCAGAAGTACCGAAACCAACTACCTTCACTCCACGTCACCGAGAAGCCAGACCGCACCCTGCTCACCAAAGCCGATCTTGAAGTCGAAGCTTTGATCGTCAAGGCGATCCGCGCTGCCGACCCAGGCGCGCAGATCATCGCCGAGGAGTCAGGCAACCTGTCTGAAGTCGCACAGACTCCTGAACAGGTGTGGGTCATCGACCCGATCGACGGCACCGCCGAGTTCGTGCGTCCCGACCGCCGGGAGTTCTGCAGCGTCATCTGCCTGCTGGAGCGCGGTGAGCCAGTTACGACGCTCGTTGTCGCACCCGAGCTCGGCCACGACCGTACCCCACTCATCGTCTTTGCCGACCGAGCCGCCCATGTGCTCACGGTCAACGGACAGCCTTGCCAGTCCGGGCGCAACCCCAACCGGCCGCGTTGGGCCTCGGTCACCCGCAGCTCAGGAAGCGCACCGCACCCCTTTGAGCCGCTCATGGCGGGCGCGGGTTTCGATCTAAAGACGTCCACGACGTCGCAGACCATCGACATGCTCCGCACCTCAGTCGATTTGACCGACATGACCGATCTGCCAATGCCCCAGTTCGATCTGTTCTACCGGAAGGATCAGAAGATCTGGGATGGCGTCGCCGGCCTGTGCCTGGGCGCCGCAACAGGGCTGACCAGCGTCGACAACACCGGCAGTAGCCGAACTCCCGTGGAACGTGAGATCCTGTCGCACAAGACCCCGAGCTTTGATTCCACGATCATGGGTTTGCCGGAGGCGGTCGAATGGTTCTTGGAGATCAGCAAGAGCTAGACTTAGCGCAAAGCAGCACTGCAGTCCTCATCGACGTCACGAGGATAATCGGTGCCGACAGTTTCGTGCGCGCACAGAATAACAGCATCACACCGGCCGACCCATTTTCGCGACAGTGCTTCGTCGAGCTGATTCAAAGCCTCATCTTCATGTCTGACGTGTACGTTGCCCACCCAACGCTGGCAACACCAAGGGCGATCGATTTCGGCAATCAACCAATTCTCTTGCAGTCACTCATCCGAGCCAGCCCCATCAAACCACTTGCTCTACGCGAAACACAGCTGAGCGCTGCAGGCAGACTGCACTCAGCTCGACTCAAGGAACTTGGCAGCTCGTCCGGAACCCAGAACTTCATGTCCTTTGTCAATCAGATGATTGAGATTGACTTGCTGCAAATTCCCAGCCAGACGACCATGGCCGGACGCGTGAGAAATTGGCTCAAGTTCCAGACCAACGACGTCCTGGTGGCGGGACATCACCGTGCACGAGTCTCCACCGAAGATGGCATTGAGAACGAACCGTTCGGCGAATGGGCAAGAACCGCCGGAAAGTTCCTGTCCGGTGCACTGGAGGGCATCGCCCCACCCGGCCAGGCAGCCTATCTATTGGCGACAATCGCACGCGGACTCAAGTATCAGAGCCGCGCCGAGGCTTCCGGCATCACTTATCAGTCCCATCCACTGCGGAGAGACTTCCTGATCGACTTCGATCTTCGTCGCCTCGGCGAAAACAGGAATCACGTCTTCGAGGTCATCAAGGCAGTCCGCGGAATATACACCGCTGTCGCAGACGCCGCTGGAGTCGGCTCAGCCAATCGCGTCCAGCTCCTGGAATTGGAGCTCCCACTACTCGGCGGCCGGTTGTGGCGGCCAGATGAACTGGGAAAAATGGGAGACCAGGAATGGTCCGATCTTGTGGCACAACGAGTATTGGAGTACCGGCGGGTCAGCCGCCCACTGCGAGATACCCTCGAACGCTGCATACACGTCGAGGACTATCTACGACTGACCAGGGATATAGAGGTCGTCAGAGCGGATCTACTTGAACGCCTTGGGCTCCGCGACGTCACGTTGTCCGCCGTTGAACGCGAACTGCTCGACGGGGCAGCCTCGGTCGCCGAGTCGATCCCCGGACTGCCGAAGGTAAGTGGCCTGTGGCTAATCGCGCGCAGAGCGGGCAAGCAATTCACTCCGGGAAACACGCCGGTGCAACGTTTCCTCTACAAGGAATTCATCCGCGCCTGGAGACGTTCGGGTAAATAGCCGAGCTGGCTCACGCATCATCACCCGCTTCACGGAGCTCATGATCGACTGCCGCCTCCGTCCCACCCAAGTGCACGGGCACCAGGACGGACCGCGCTCTACTGTCCGCTGACCTACAGACGCGGATCACGCGACTGAAGACTCCGCTCGGGTCACGCTTGTCGACTTCCACCCTGGACTATGCGGACGTCACGCGAGAAGATGGCCCGGTACGCGACGCAGTTGGTGCGGGCAGGACGCTGCCCCGAGACGGGCCGGAAGGATCGGTAATGACGAGTAATAATGGCATCCCGCAGGTACTCAGGTTTCTTCGTGCACTCAACGGCGGTATGACGCAGGAACAGTTGGCGCAGCGGCTCAGCGTATCGACGTCCCTGATCGCCAAGTTCGAGACCGGCCGGCAGATCCCGATGCCCGACACCGCAGACCACCTCGATCTGGTGTTCAGCAGCGCCCCACTGATCAAGGAACTGGTGGACAACGCCCGCAAGGCCATCCCACCAGACTGGTTCCAGCCGTGGCCAGAGGTGGAAGCGACGGCCACATCGATCCGGTGGCACGATCCAGCGATCATTCCCGGGCTTCTCCAGACTGAGGCGTACGCCCGCGCCATCCTGCACAGCGGTCTGCTGACTCCTGCCAAGGCCGACGAGTACCTCACGATCAGGATGGCCCGACAGGCGGCCGTTTTCGACCGGGCGGAGCCGCCGGTGTGTCAGTTCATCATCGACCAGTCGGCTCTCCTCCGGGGCGACCCGACGATCGTGCGGGAGCAGCTGGAACACATCGCCGAGATGAGCACCCGATCCCGGGTGCTGGTGCAGGTGACGCCAGCGGACGCGGGCTGGCACCCCGGCCAGAACGGTCCGTTCATGCTCGCCACCCTGGCCGAGACCGGCGGCACCGTCGGCTACGTCGACGACCAGTTGCAGGGGCGCCTGGTGACCGAGCCGAAGCGGGTTGCCGCCCTGGAACAGGCCTGGCAGGCTCTGAGTGGTGTGGCGTTGCCGCGCGACCAGTCGCGGGACATGATCTTGAAGTTGGTGAAGGAACTGTGACCGATCCTGTGTGGCGCAAGTCCAGCCGCAGCAACAGCAACGGAAGCGCCTGTGTCGAGGTCGCGGACAACCTTCCCGGCCGCGTCCTCGTCCGCGACAGCAAAGACCAGACCGGCCCCACCCTCACCTTCGGCCCCGCCGCCTGGCAAGCATTCATCACCGGAGCGCCCACCCTCCGCTGACCCACAGAATCGGCAGCACAGCGGCCCGCGGGTGAGCCCCGGCCCCACGCCGACAGGGGCCGGGACCCACCCGCATCCGGTGACCTGGCTACTCGACCCGGATGTTGTCGAGGTGCACGCTGCCCGGGTTGACGTAGACGTAGATCTCCCGCACATCGGCCAGTGCCTCGGCGTCACACGACATCTCGGTCAGCAGGTCGATCTCGGCGGTGCCGGTGTAGTTCTGGTTCAACCAGGTGAACGTGGACTGGCACCAGGCGTAACCCGGCCCGGTCTGCACGGCGATCGCCGCGTTCGTGCCCACCGACGGGTCGGTACGCAGGTCGTACTTGAGCGTGACCCGGCTGGACAGGTCGACCGGCTCGGCGAACGAGGTGCCGAACCAGCCGCCGTTGACCGCGTCGACCCGCAGCCCGTACGCCCCGTCGGTGGCGAACGCGTCGGAGTGCGCGACGCTGCCCGCGCCCGGCTCCCAGGATGGCGGCCCCCACCCGTCGGTGCCGGTCTCGAAGGAGAACAGCACCTGGGTTCCGGCCGGATCCGGCTTCACAGTGACCACCAGGTCGGCCACGTTGGACTGCCGCCGGGCCTGGTCGGTGACGGTGTAGTGGGCGGTGGCCCGGCCGGCGAACCCGTCGGTCGGAGTGAAGGTGACCACCCCGTCGCGACCGAGGGTGAACTCGCCGCCGGTGACGGCGATCCGCTGCTGCTGGCCGCGTACCGTCGGGTCCAGGTCGATGGTGGCGGCGCGCACCGTACCCCGATGGGCGATGTCGTTGGCCGCTGGCCGCAGCGTCGCGACCTGGCCGAACTCGACGGTGGTGGTGTCGTGGTCGGCGACCGGCGGCCACGGTCGGCGGCTCCCACGAACCGCCGCCCCGGCGTTGGACAGCGTGGTGCAGACCGGGCTCGGGCAGTAGACGGTGTAGCCGTCGTAGTCCGGGTACAGGCTGCCGTCGTCCTGGACGCCGGAGAGAATCCAGTAGAGGAATCCGTTGGTGCCGCCGGCGATCGCGGTGTCGGTCCACTGGCGGTAGACGAGGTTGCGGGTCGACTTGTCGTGGATGCCGAACTCGCCGAGCATCACCGGCTTGCGGACCTTCCTGGCGGCCTTGGCGTGCCGGGTGATCCACTCGTTGCCCCAGGCGGCGTCCTTGCCCCAGTGGTCCGGGTAGAGGTGGTAGGAGATCACGTCGATGGCCGGCAGCTTGCTCAGTGCGACGCTGTCGACGCCTTCGCCGCAGTTGGTGGTCCAGTCGGCGCTGGTCGGATCGTCACAGAAGAAGCCTTCGTCGCCGACGCTGACCAGCTGCCGGGGCGCGATCGACTTGACGTGTCGGCTCATCTCGTCGGCCCAGGCGGTCAGGGTCGCGGTGCTGCAGTCCGGTGAAGTCGGGTAGACGCCGGATCCTTTGCAGCGCGGCTCGTTGCCCAACTCCCAGGCCATCACCGTCGGGTCGTCCTTGTACTTCAGACCGGTGATGGTGTTGGTGCGGTTGAGCAGGTGCGAGATCCAGTCGGAGTACCAGCCACGGATCACCGGATCGGTGTAGAAGTCGTCGTGGAACTGGCCGCCGCGCCAGCGTACGTACTGGTCCATGCCGCCGAAGTCGCGCCAGTTGTTGGTCAACGGGATCACCAGTTTGATGCCGGCTTCGCGGGCGGCGGCGAGGATGTAGTCGAGGCGCTCCAGGCCGTCCGGGCCGTCGCGGTACGCGGGTCGTTCGCCGTCGAAGTACTGGAAGTAGACGCCGTCGGCCGGTCCGGCGACCGAATCGGAGCCGTCGGCGTTGCCGATGTCGAGAAATCCCCAGGTACGCAGCACGGTAAACCCGGCCGCCTTCGCGTCGGCGAAGACGTCGTCGACCATTGTCGGCGACTTGTACATCAGGTAGTAGTTGTTGCTGCCGGCGAAGCGAAACTTCTTGCCGTCGAGTTTGAGGTCGGCACCGTGCCGGGTGACGAACCCGGTCGACGGTTGACCAGGCGGCCCGGCGTGCAACGGCAGCCCGGCCTGAGCCGACGGCCCGGCCTGGGCCGGCACCGCGACGGTGGTGGCGAGGAGCAGACCGGCGAGGGCGAGTAACCAGCCGGCGGAGCGTGGGCGCATGCGGGGGTTCTCCTTGACCGTGGGGGGACGGTGGAGGTCACTGGCGCGCGGCGGCCTCCAGGGCGAGTGCGGCGGCACCGAGCAGCCCGGCGTCGTTTCCGAGGCTGCTGGTGTGAACGCGGACCCGACGGACGAAGTCGAGCCCGGCCAGCTCCGCGACGGCCGCACGCAGCGGAGCGAAGAGCAGGTCACCGGCGGCGGCGACCCCGCCGCCGATGACGACGTCGTCGAGGTCGACCAACGCGGTGGCGGAGACCACCGCGGCGGCCAGGGCGAGGGCGCCGCGGTCGAAGGCGGCCGTGGCGATCGGTACGCCGGCCCGGCCATCCTCGGCGAGGGTACGGGCGTCGCCCGGCCGCTCTCCCGGCGACCAGCCCTGGCTTACCGCCCAGCGGACCATCGCCGGTCCACTGGCGATCGCCTCGACGCAGCCTCGGCCGCCGCAGGGGCAGGGCGGGCCGGTCATGTCGACCACGATGTGGCCGATGTGGCCGGCGTTGCCGCTGCCGCCGGGGTGGACTCTGCCGTCGATGATCAGCCCGCCGCCGACGCCGGTGGAGACGACCATGCCGAGCAGCGCCCGGCCGGGGTAGCCGCCGCGCCAGTGTTCGCCGAGCGCCATGCAGTGGCCGTCGCCGGCGAGCACCACCGGGCGGCCGGGCAGCAGGGGGCGCAGCGAGTCGCAGATGGCGAAGCCGCGCCAGGCGGTGATGTTGACCGGGCTGATGGTGCCGGCGGCCGGGTCGAGTGGGCCGGCCGAGCCGATGCCGATCGCGGTCAGCGCGTCGGCGTCCCGGTCGCCGATGACCTGGCGGATCACCTGGTGCAGGGCGGCGGTGACGGTCGCGGCGTCCTGGCCGGCCGGGGTCGGCACCGCGCCCTGCACGGCGATGGTGCCGTCGGGTTCGACGACAGCGGCGGCCAGTTTGGTGCCGCCGACGTCGACAGCGAGAACGGGCCCGGGACCGCTGGCGGCACGGTCGGTGCCGGCGGTCACGCTTCGACCGCCGGGATGTCGTTGACGCAGCGCAACACCGGCCGGCTGGTCAACGCGGCCGGGTCGAGGTCGGCCTCGGTGTGCACGACGAACTCGGTCGTCTCGCCGGGCAGCAGGGTGATCAGCGCCTGGTCGACCTCGGCAGCCGGGTCGAGGCGGTCCGGGTAGAGGATGAGGTCGCGCAGGATGGTCCGGGCGGTGACGGTGACCCGCAGCCCGTCGTCGATTGGCTCGACCGCCGTGTCGTACTCGGCCGCCGGGTAGTCGACGTCGCGGTCCGGGGCGAAGAACCACCAGGCCCGCTGCCCGGCGGCGTCGGCGAGCAGCAACTCACGACGTGGATCGCCGGTGGCGGCCAGGTCGGGGTCGAGCGGCACGGTGACAGCCGAGTGGGCCGGCACGGCCAGCTCATAACCGATCTTGGCGAGTGGTTCGCCGGCCAGGCTCAGCCGGGCGACGTCGGTCCGCGGGTGCCAGTCGGTGCCGGTGTCGTTGACGGCGACAAGAGCCAGCCCGCCGTCGCGCGGCTCGATGGTGAGCAGCCGGTCGGCGTACACGTGGCGAAGTGCGTACCACAGGGGTTTACGGCGTCCGTCGCCGTCGATGGCCGCCCACGACGTGACCGGCCAGCAGTCGTTGAGCTGCCACAGGATGGTGCCCATGCAGCTGCCCCGGTGGGAGCGGAAGTGCTGCACGCCGACGGCGATGGCGCGGGCCTGGTTGAGCTGGGTCAGGTAGTGCCAGTCGTCGAAGTCGTGCGGGGCGGGCAGGTGTGCGTCGAGGCCACGTTGGAGCTTCAGGTCGCCGTCGGCGGCCTTCTGGTGGTGCGCCATGCCGGGCGAGTCGGACGCGAGCGGGTCGTCGCTCAGCGCGCGGCGCGCGGTGGCGTACGCGGGTGGCCCCTGGTAGCCGAACTCGGCGAGGAAGCGTGGCACGTACTGCCGGTACTTGAGGTAGTCGTCGGTGTTCCACACGTCCCAGATGTGCATCGTCCCGTGTGCCGGGTCGTTGGGGTGCAGGTCGTCGCGGCCGGAGTACGGGCTGCCCGGCCAGTAGGGGCGGGTCGGGTCGAGTTCGGCGACGACCCGGGGCAGTACGTCGAGGTAGTAGCCGAGCCCCCAGGTCCGGCCGTCGAGGGCTTCCTGCCAGCCCCAGTCGTGCCAGCCCCAGATGTTCTCGTTGTTGCCGGTCCACAGCACCAGGCTGGGGTGCGGGGTGAGCCGGGCGACCTGGTATCGGGCCTCGGCGGCGACCTCGCTGGCCAGCGGATCCTCTTCCGGGTACGCGGCGCAGGCGAAGAGGAAGTCCTGCCCGACGAGCAGTCCCATCTGGTCGGCGAGGTCGTAGAAGTCCTCGGATTCGTAGCGCCCGCCGCCCCAGATTCGCAGGAAGTTGACGCCAGCGTCGGCGGCCTCGCCGAACCGGTGGGCGTAGCGGGCGCGGGTGACCCGGGTGGGGAACGCGTCGTCGGGGATCCAGTTGACGCCCCGGACGAAGACCGGGACCTCGTTGACGATCAGGGTGAAGGCGGTGCCCGCGTCGTCGGCGGTGGTGTCCAGGCGCACCGAGCGGAAGCCGATGGGCCGCTGCCAGGCGTCGAGTGCGGTGCCGTCGGCGCGGTGCAGGGTGACGTCGAGTATGTGGCGGGCGGGTTCGCCGTACCCCCGGGGCCACCACAGCTCGGGGTCGGCGACGGTGAGGGTCACGACGGCGCTGCGCTGCCCGGCCGGGACGACGGTCTCGGCGCGGACGCCGGCCACGGCGGCGACCACGGTCAACGCGGCGTCGTCCCCGTCGGTCCGGTCGACGTCGAGGTGCACCTCGACGCGTCCCTCGACGCCACCGCCGCCGCTACCGCCGGAGCCGACGCCGACGCCGACGCCGCTGACGGTGACCAGCGGGCGGACCGTGGCCAGCCGGGCGGTACTCCAGGTGTGCAGGCCGATCTCCTGCCAGACGCCGGCGGTGACCAGGTTCGGACCCCAGTCCCAGCCGAAGTTGCAGGCCATCTTGCGGATGAAGTTGAACGGCTCCGGGTACGCATTGGGCCGGTCGCCGAGCTGGTCACGCAGGATCTCGGCGTGCCGGTACGCGGAGTCGAACCGCACCTGCAGGGTGTTGTGGCCGGTGTGCAGGGCGGGGCGGGCGTCGAAGCGGTAGCCGCGGTGCATGTTGGCGGTGCGACCGAGTTCGATGCCGTTGATGCTGACGGTGGCGATCGTGTCGAGGCCGGCGCAGACCAGGTCGACCCGGTGCCCACCCGGGTCGACCGAGTCGAACGTCGTCTCGTAGATCCAGTCGGTCCGGCCGATCCAGGACAACCGGGTCTCGTTGTCGTCCAGGTAGGGGTCGGGGATCAGATCAGCCGTGAGCAGGTCGGTGTGGACGCAGCCGGGTACGGCCGCCGGGATGGCCCGGTCGCCGATGCCGTCGGGTACGTCGAACCCGTCGGCGGGTCGTACGGTCCAGCCCTCGTGGAGCGGTCGTACGGTGTTCATTGGCGGTACCTCACTGTGCTGGCTGGTGCTGGACTGGTCACGATGTCGCCGTTGCCGTCGCCGACGTTAGTTCTTGACGGCGCCTTCCATGATTCCCCGGACGATCTGCCGGCCACCGATGAAAAGCATGATCAGCAGGGGGATGGTAGCCACGAGCGCGCCGGCGAGGACCCGCCGGTAAAGCACGTAGTTGCCGCTGGCCAGGTCGGACAGGGCCACCATCGACGTCGGGAAGTAGGTGCCACCGAGGGTGATCAGTGGCCACTGGAAGTCGTTCCAGGTGGCCACGAAGGTGAGCAGGCCGAGGACGGCCATCGCCGGGCGGACCGCCGGCAGCACCACGCTCCAGTAGATCCGGATGGTGGTGGCGCCGTCGATGCGGCCAGCCTCGATCAGTTCGTCCGGGACCGCTTCGAGGATGAACTGCCGCATGTAGAACACGCCGAACGCGGTGACCAGGCCGGGCACGATGACCGCGATCAGCTGACCGTTCCAGCCGAGTTCGCCCATCAGGATGTAGAGGGCGACCACGCCGAGCTGGTTGGGCACGGTGAGCGTGAGGACCACGATGACCATCAGCACATTGCGGCCCTTGAACCGCAGTTTGGCGAAGGCGAAGCCGGCCAGCGAGCAGAAGAACAGCACCGAGAAGGTCACGATCGACGAGACGATGAAGCTGTTGCCCAGCGACTGGGCGAAGTAGACGTCCTCGAGGGTGAAGACCTCGTTGAGGTTGGTGAGCAGTTGGCCGCCGGGCAGTAGCTGCGGCGGGATCTTGGCCAGGTCGGCGTCGGTGCCGGTGGCGATGACCAGCATCCAGTAGAGCGGGAACGCCGAGAAGAGGATGACCAGGCTGAGGAACAGGTAGTTCCAGAAGTTGGCTGGCGTGCTCGCCGGGGCACGCCCCAGCAGTGCGGCGCTGCGCCGCTGGCGTTTGCGCAGGTCACCGCTGCCTGACTTGCCGGTGTGTCCGGCGGGTGGACGGGGTGCGGTGCTGAGGCTCATTTGCGACCCCCTCCCAGCCGGTTGGCGATCAGCGCGTTGACGACGGCGATGATCACGATGATCAGGAACAGCGCCCAGGACATCGCCGCGGCGTAGCCGAGGTTGAGGTCCTTCCAGCCGACCTTGTAGATGAGCTGGGCGATGGTCTGGAACTGGCCGTTGGAGCCACCGGTGGCCGCCTGGGCGTTCTGGTTGAACAGCATCGGTTCGGTGAACAGCTGCAATCCGCCGATGGTCGACAGGATCACGGTGAAGACCACCACCGGCCGGATCATCGGCACGGTGATCTGCCACAGCTGGCGCCACGGCCCGGCGCCGTCGACGGCCGCCGCCTCGTAGATGTCGCGCGGGATGGCCTGCATCGCGGCCAGGTAGATCAGCGCGTTGTAGCCGATCCACTTCCAGTTGACCATCGTGGCGATGGCGATCCAGGAGGCGGTCTTGGTGGACCGCCAGTCGATGGGCGCCTCGCCGCGCAGGTTGAGCACGTCCAGTACCCAGTTGGCGACGCCGAAGTCCCGGGCGAAGAAGACTGCGAAGAGCAGCGTCGACGCGGTGATCGGGGTGATGTACGGCAGCAGGATGCCGACCCGGAACCAGGTCTGCGCGCGCAGCTTGCGGTTCAACAGCGACGCGATGATCAGGGCCAGGAACAGTTGCGGCACGGTGGAGAGGATGAAGATGCCGAACGTGTTGTAGAGCGCGTTCCAGAACCGGTCGTCGGTGAGCAGCCGCTCGAAGTTGGCCAGGCCGGCCCAGCCGGTCAGCTCGGCGTCGTCCAGCCGCCAGTGCCGCAGCGCCACGACGCCGTTGAAGATGATCGGGAAGAGCCCGAAGGCGATGAAGAGGAGAAAGAACGGGGAGATCAGTATGTAGGGCATGTACCGCATGTCGAAGCGGTGCAGCCGGTTACTCCAGGGCTGGTTGCCGCGCCGGTCGGGTTCCGGCGACTGGGCGTGGGCCCTGCCGCGGGAACGCGGCGGGGGTGCGGCGCGCGTTGCGGACATGGTTGCCTCCAGAGTTCGCCGTGCGACGGCCGGCCCGCCCGTGGCGGGGGTGGGCTTGCGCCAAGGTGGACACACCTGGCGGAGCCCGCCCCCGGCCCCCGGGTCGTGGCCCGCGACCAGCTACGCGGTCGTCGCCTTCTCGGCTTCTTTGATGGCTTCCAGCCAGGCCTCGTCGGTCTTGCCCTCCAGGTCACCGCTTTGCAGCCGGTTGAGGACGTTCTCCACCGCGACCCGGGCCGGTCCGTTCTTGCGGCCGAGGTACTGCGGGGTGAGGCTCGCCGCCGTCGAGGAGAAGATCTGGCCGACCGGGGCGTCGCTGAAGAACGGGTTGGAGAACTCGACGATCGCCGGGTCCTCGTAGAGCGCCGGCTGCGACGGCAGGTTGCCGACCTTCTTGAAGATCTCGATCTGCTGCTCGGGCTGGATCAGCCACTCCAGGAACTTGTAGGCCTCGTCGACGTTCTTACCGTGGGCGGGGATGGTCAGGAAGGAACCGCCCCAGTTGCCGCCGCCACCGGGTATGGCGGCGACGTCCCACTTGCCGGCGGTGTCCGGTGCGGTGTTCTGGATGTGGCCCATCATCCAGGCCGGGCAGGCCAGCACGGCGAAGTCGCCGTTGACGAAGCCGTTGTTCCACTCTGGGGAGAAGGCGGCGAGGTTTGCCGACAGGCCGGCGGCGACGACCGCGGCGGCGGTGTCGAAGGCGACCTTCGGACCGCCCTCCATCGCCAGCGTGTCGCTGGTGTCGAAGAGGCCGACCGGTTGCTGACCCAGCACCGGGTTGAAGATGTTGGTAGCGGAGTCGACGAACTTCTTGTCGGCGGCGGCCACGTACTCCTCGCCGGTGGCGATGAAGGCGTTCCAGTCCGGCCAGAGGGCGGAGACCTCGTCGCGGTCCGTCGGCAGGCCGGCGGCGGCGAACAGGTCAGTGCGGTAGCACATGGCCAGGCCGCCGACGTCGGTGCCGAGACCGATCTGGGTGGCGCCGTCGGTGGACAGGGTCTGCTGCCACTTCCAGTCGAGGTAGCGTTCCTCGTACTGGCCGGCGCCCTTGTCCAGCAGGTTGACGAACTTGTCGGCCTGTTCGCGGAACTGGACGACGAATCCTTCGTCGATGGCGGCGATGTCGGCGGCACCGGAGCCGGCGATCAGCTTCTTCTGCAGGTCCTCGTGCTGAGCGTTGTACTCGCCGGCATTGAGGCTGATCCGGATGCTGGGGTTGTCGGCTTCGTACTTGGCTTTCAGCTCGTTGAGGCCGAAGTCGCCCCAGAACGCGATGGTCAGGTTGGTCCTGCCGTCGTCACCACCACCACCGGGTTCACCGCTGCAGCCGGCGACGAGCAGCGCGCCTGCGGCACCCACGGCCACCGTGCGCACCCAAGGGGTCCCACGCCGTTTCATGCCATCCTCCGAACGAGTTTGGAAACGCTCCTGGTATCGAGGAACGTTGACTGAACCGGATAAGTGAAGCCACGGTACGAGCGGGATTGGCGAGCGTCAATGGCAAGTCACCGTCGTGGCCAACCCGCAACCTTGGTGACCCGAGTCACACACCAGGACCCGACGTCGCCTCTCAAGATCAGGTTCGGACGCGAGCTCCCTCACGGCGCGGACGCGATCGACCACAGGGGCCCGGGCACCAGGCGGGGCCCGACGGATATCGTTTCCAGCAGGAACTTAACCGGGCAAGGTCGTGGGTCGACATACGCACCGTCACCGCGGTCGCGACAAGAAGTCACCCGACGGCAACGACGAGTCAAAGGAGCGCCGCCGGTGAAACGGCCGACCATCGCCGACATCGCCCGCCGAGCAGGCGTTTCGAAGGGCGCGGTCTCCTACGCCCTCAACGGGCAACCGGGAGTCTCGGCGGCGACCCGGCAACGGATCCTCGCCATCGCGGCGGAGATCGGCTTCAACCCCAACAGCGCGGCCCGCGCGCTCTCGGGCGCCAGCGCGAACGCGGTCGGCCTGGCGTTGAGCCGACCGGCCCGGATCCTCGGCATCGAGCCGTTCTTCATGGAGTTGATCAGCGGCGTCGAGGCGGAGCTGTCCGCGCGCTCCTACGCGCTGACCCTGCAGGTGGTGGCCGACACCGAGGCCGAGGTGACGGTCTACCGACGCTGGTGGGGCGAGCGCCGGGTGGACGGGGTCTTCCTCTGTGACCTGCGCATTGGCGACAGCCGGGTGCCCGCACTGGAAGAATTGCAACTGCCGGCCGTGGTGATCGGCGGCCCCGGACACACCGGCTCGCTGCCCAGCGTCTGGTCCGATGACGCGGCCGCGCTGGTCGAGACGGTCGAGTATCTGGCCGCGCTCGGCCACCGACGGATCGCCCGGGTCGGTGGCCTACCCGGCCTGCTGCACACCGAGATCCGGTCCACCGCCTTCGCCGGCATCTGCCGCGAGCTGGGCCTGGAGCAGTGCGTCACAGTGCCGTCGGACTACACCGGCGAGGAGGGCGCGCGGGTCACCCGGCGACTGCTCAGCACGGCGGCCCGACCGACCGCGATGATCTACGACAACGACGTGATGGCGATCGCCGGCCTTTCGGTGGCCCAGGAGATGGGCCTGGCGGTCCCCGGCGACCTGTCGATCGTGGCCTGGGACGACTCCGCACTGTGCCAGCTCGTGCACCCGTCCCTGACCGCGCTGGGCAGGGACATCCCGGCGTACGGGGCACACGCGGCGCGGCAGCTGCTCGCCGCGATCGCCGGCCAGCCGGCCCAGACGTTCCAGGACGAGACTCCGCACCTGACCCCCCGGGGCAGCACCGCCCCGCCCCGGGCGGACCGACCGACGGACCCATGAACCGGTTAAGTTGCTTGATAGTTGAGCCGTGGGATCAACCGGATAGAAAGTTAGGAACCGGCACGGTCGCGCGGCACCGGCCTGTGGCGACCCCCGGCACGGCCGCGCGGCCACGGGTTATCCTCGACCCGGTCACGCGACTGGCGCAGCGAAGGTGGAACAGACCACCGGGGAGCGACCACTGACGTGCGCCGCGCGCCTGGGTGCAACGTCGACGGCATCGCCGTGTCCGGGGCAACCCGGGGCGACGGCGCCGCCCGACAGCAGGAGGGCACCTCGTGCACGTACCGCAGATCCCCCAACTCACCGCCGCCGACCCGCAACTCGCCGAACTCATCGAGGGCGAGGCCCGCCGCCAGCACGACAAGCTGCGGATGATCGCCTCCGAGAACTACGTCTCCACCGCCGTGCTGGAGGCCAGCGGCACGGTGCTGACCAACAAGTACTCCGAGGGCTACCCGGGCCGGCGCTACTACGAAGGCCAGCAGTTCGTCGACCCGATCGAGACCCTCGCGATCGAGCGCGCCAAGTCGGTCTTCGGGGTGGCGCACGCCAACGTCCAGCCGTACTCCGGCTCCCCGGCCAACCTCGCCGTCTACCTCGCTTTCCTCTCCCCCGGCGACACCGTGATGGGGATGGCGCTGCCGATGGGTGGGCACCTCACCCACGGCTGGTCGGTCTCGGCCACCGGCAAGTGGTTCAACCCGGTCCGGTACGGCGTCTCGCGGGAGACCGGTCTGATCGACCTCGACGAGGTCCGCGACCTGGCCCGCCGGGAACGACCAAAGGTGATCTTCTGCGGCGGCACCGCCGTGCCGCGTACCATCGATTTTCCGGCCTTCGCCGAGATCGCCGGCGAGGTCGGCGCGATCCTGGTGGCCGACATCGCGCACATCGCCGGTTTGGTCGCCGGTGGCGCCCACCCGTCCCCGGTCGGCTACGCCGACGTGATCACCACGACCACGCACAAGACGCTGCGCGGTCCGCGCGGCGCGATGATCATGACGACCGAGGAGTACGCCGCCCCGATCGACAAGGCCGTCTTCCCCGGCCTGCAGGGCGGACCGCACAACCACACCACCGCCGGCATCGCCGTGGCGTTGCGCGAGGCGTCGACCGACGGCTTCCGCCAGTACGCCCACCAGGTGGTCGCCAACGCCAGGGCGCTCGCCGCCGCGCTGGTCGAGCGGGGCTTCGACCTGGCCTCCGGCGGCACCGACAACCACCTGATCCTGGCCGACCTGACCGCCAAGGGGGTCGCCGGCAAGCCGGCCGCGCAGGCGCTGGACCGGGCCGGGATCGAGTTGAACTACAACACTGTGCCCTACGATCCCCGCAAGCCGTTCGATCCGTCCGGGATCCGGCTGGGCACCGCCGCGCTGACCACCCGAGGGCTGACCGAGCAGCAGATGCCGCAGGTGGCCGCCTGGATGGACGACGCGGTGACCGCCTCGGTCAAGGACGACGACGCCGCTCTCGACCGGATCGCCGGTGAGGTCACCGACCTGCTCGCCGGCTACCCGATGCCCGGCTACGCCACCGCCTGACCGCCGCCCCCATGATCACGACGATCTTGCAGTTATCGATGGACAAGTCGGACAAATCCTGTCGATAAATGCAAGTCACCCGGTCCCCTTGGGGAGGACGCCGCGCAGGCGTGAAAATGGTGGGTAGGTCGCCCGCCGAC
>NZ_JBHMIM010000032.1:0-78714 GCF_048060115.1 Micromonospora sp. LOL_023 | reverse complement strand
GCGTTCCTCGACGGCCTCAAGGGCGTCGACGGCTGGCAGGACATGCCGTTGACCGACGCCGCCCAGACCGTCCAGGTATCGGCGTTCCCGGACCACTACGCCCAGTGGGAGACCCAGGCCGCCGAACTCGTCGCCGAGCACTGGAACAGCTGACCACGAACAGCTGACCACGCACAGTTTGACCGGCACCCATCATGCGAGTCCGTCCGAGGGCCGGACCCCGTACCCGGGGTCCGGCCCTCGTCGTGTGCGATGGTCAGAAAAGGGTCAGCGGCTCGACCGGAATCGGCTCGGGCAGTGGGGTGAGTCGCGGCACCCGAGCGCGTACCTCGTCGTGAAAGCGGCGGGCCAGCGTCGGCGCGTCGGCGTTGTCCGGGGTGTGGATGAACACCGTCGGCGAGCGCCCTTCCCGCAGCCAGCCGGCGTTCGTCTCCACCCAGCGTTGCCATCCGGCGACGGTCCGGTCGACGTCGTCGCGGCCCAGGTAGCGCACGATCGGCCGGTCGGTCAGCGCCCGGGTGCGCAGCGGCGTGCGTGGCTTCTTGGTCCAGGCGTCGCGTTCGGCGTCGCTGGTCGGCGGGCTGGCGAAGAACACGGTGGTGTCGAACGGCACCCATTCGGCGGCCACGGTCGCGAGCGCCGATTCGAGCAGCCCGGCGGCGGCCGGTTCGGCGAAGAACGCCGGGTGACGGACCTCGACGGCGTACCGGTGGTCGCGGGGGAGTCGGCGTAGGAAGCGGGCGAGCGTGCCGACGTCGTCGGGGCCGAACGACGCCGGCAGCTGGACCCAGATCGCATGGGTACGCGACCCGAGTGGCTCGATCGCGCGCAGGAACGCGCCGAGCGGCTCGTCGACGTCGGTGAGTCGATGCTCGTGGGTGACCGTCTTCGGCAGTTTGAGGACGAACCGGAAGTCGGGAGCGGTCTGCCGGGCCCAGCTGACGACCGTCTCCCGGGTCGGCGTGGCGTAGAAGGTCGTGTTGCCTTCGACGGCGTTGCACCAGGCAGCGTAGTGCCGCAGCCGTTCGGCCGGCGGTAGCGGATGGGCGAGCAGCCGGCTCTGCCACGACTTGTGTGTCCACATGGCGCAGCCCACGTGCAGCCGTGGCGCGCCGGATGGTGGGGTCGCAGCGGAGGTTTCCACGGCGACAACGATAGAGCCACCCGATTGGAGCGGCCCTCGTTACGTCCCGTTCATCCGATCGTCTTGATCATGGCGATTGAGGGACTTAGATTCGATGACATCGATCTGCTCGCCGTACCCCCAGGCTGGAGTACCCGACCCGGCCGCGGCTGGCAGCGATATCAGGAGCCCCCGTGGCCAGTCGCACCATCAGAGCCGTCGCCGCCGCGACAATCGCCGTCGTCGTCGCTCTCACCCTCACCGTCGTTCCCGCCCAGGCCGTCCCACCGAACATCCCGTCCTACAGCACCGCGCTGAGCCGACTGAACTCGCTCACCGTCGCCGCCGAGTCCAACCAGTCCAGCTACAACCGGTCGCTGTTCCCACACTGGATCACCGTCACCGGCAGCTGCAACACCAGGGAGCAGGTGCTCAAGCGCGACGGCACCAACGTCGTGGTCGACAGCAGTTGCGCGGCGACCTCCGGGTCCTGGTACAGCCCGTTCGACGGGGCCACCTGGACCCTCGCGTCCGACGTCGACATCGATCACATGGTGCCGCTCGCCGAGGCGTGGCGCTCCGGTGCCCACGCGTGGACCACCGCCCGCCGTCAGACGTACGCCAACGACCTCGGCGGGCCGGAGCTGTGGGCGGTCACCGACAACGTCAACCAGGCCAAGGGGGACAAGGATCCGGCCAACTGGCAGCCGCCGCTGGCCTCGTTCCGCTGCACGTACGCCCGCGCCTGGATTCAGGTGAAGTGGTACTACAGCCTCACCGTGGACAGCGCGGAGAAGTCGGCGCTGTCCGGCATGCTCGCCACCTGCTGACCCGATCGACCTGCCGGGCGGCCCGGCTAACCTGGCCCGCATGAGTCTTGCGGTAACAGTCGGCATCACCACGGCACTGTCCGGCATAGACGAAGCGAGGGCGGCGCGCAGCCGCGCCGCCCTCGACCAGTTGAGCGCGGCGTTGTCCGCCGAGGGAGTCGACTGGCAGGAGCGCTACGACGCGACGGTGCCGGCGATGCGACCGCACGTGCGTAGCTTCCCTGCCAGCCAACTGCACCGGCTGCGCCGGGTGTTGGCCTTGGTGGACCTGTCCGAGCCGGTGGCGCCGATCGTCGGCGCCGACGGACTCGCCAGCGACCGGGAACAGATTGACGACCAGGCCGCCCTGCTGGAGTCACACCTGCTGTGCCACTCCGACCGGGAGGGCTACTACGTCCCCGTCGACTTCGGTGACCCGCTGTTCCTGCCGGCCGAGGCCGAGGTCGCCGGCGGTGGGTTGGTCGGGTCGAGCCAGGGCCTGCTGGCCGAGTTGCGGCGCTGCGCCCCGGCGATCGGCGTGCGGCTCAGCCCGGCCGGCGAGCTGCCGGACACCGAGGCCGCCCGGCTGTTCGCCGTACCCGACGACGCCGACTTCGCGGTCGAGACGCAGGTGTGGCTCACCCTGCATGAGACGTGCCGGGCCAGCATCGCCTGCGGACGGGCCGTCGTGTTCCACTGACCGCGCGCCTGGGCCGGTCGGCCTCCGGCCGGGCGGCGTATCGCCCCCCGGCCGGCCGGTGCGCTCAGCGCAGCACTGCGGAAAGCTGTTCGATCGCGAAGTCCACGTCGGACTCGTCGACGATCAGCGGCGGGGCGAGCCGGATCGTCGAGCCGTGCGTGTCCTTGGCCAGTACGCCGCGGCCGGCCAACCGCTCGCAGGCCAGCCGCCCGGTGAACCGTTGCGGATCCAGGTCGAGCCCGGCCCAGAGCCCGTGGCCGCGGACCGCGACCAGCTGGCCCGCGTCCCGCAGCGCGCCGAGCCCGGCGTGCAGCCGCTCGCCCAGCCGCGCCGACCGGCGCTGGTATTCGCCGGTGGCGAGCAGCCGGACCACCTCGGTGGCGACCGCGCAGGCCAGCGGATTGCCACCGAACGTCGACCCGTGCTCGCCGGGGCGCAGCACCCCGAGCACCGAGCGGTCGGCGACCACCGCCGATACCGGCACGATGCCGCCGCCGAGCGCCTTGCCCAGCAGGTACATGTCCGGGACGACGTCTTCGTGGTCGCAGGCGAAGGTGGCCCCGGTGCGGCCCAGCCCGGACTGGATCTCGTCGGCGAGGAAGAGCACGTCGTTGCGGGTGCACAGGTCACGGACCCCGGTCAGGTAGCCGGCCGGCGGCACCACCACGCCCTGCTCGCCCTGGATCGGCTCCAGCAGCACCGCGACGCAGGTCTCGTCGATCGCGTCGGCGAGTGCGGCGAGGTCGCCGTACGGCACGATCTTGAATCCCGGGGTGTACGGCCCGAAGTCGGCGCGGGCCTCGGCGTCGGTCGAGAAGCTGATGATCGTCGTGGTCCGCCCGTGGAAGTTGCCGTCGGCGACGACGATGGTCGCCTGCCCGTCCGGTACGCCTTTCACCTGGTAGCCCCACTTGCGGGCGACCTTGATCGCGGTCTCCACCGCCTCGGCGCCGGTGTTCATCGGTAGCACCATGTCCTTGCCGCACAGCTGCGCCAGCTCTCGACAGAAGTCAGCGAACTGGTCGTGCACGAACGCCCGGCTGGTCAGGGTGAGCCGGTCCAGTTGGGCGTGCGCCGCCTCGATCAGCTTCGGGTGCCGGTGGCCGAAGTTGAGCGCCGAGTAGCCGGCCAGGCAGTCCAGGTAGCGGTTGCCGTCGACGTCGGTGACCCAGGCGCCGGCGGCCTCGCTGATCACCACCGGCAGCGGGTGGTAGTTGTGTGCGGTCCAGCGTTCGGCGTCGCGTAGCGCCGCCGGTGTCCGCAGCATCCCGTCCACGATCATCGTGTCGACCCCCTCAGCTCCAGCGTGCAGCACTTCGCTCCGCCGCCGGCCTTGCGCAGCTCGGACAGGTCGACGCCGATCGGCTGGTAGCCGCGGTCCCGCAGCGCGGCGGCGAGTCCGTCGGCCTGCACCGGCAGCACCACGTTGTGGCCGTCGCTGACCGCGTTGAGTCCGAACGCGGCGGCGTCGGCCAGGCTGGCCTCGATCGCGTCGGGAAAGAGCCGGCGCAGCACTGCCTGGCTGCCGGGGGAGAAGGCCTGCGGTAGGTACGCGATGGTCCGCTCGTCGATCACGGCGAGTGCGGTGTCCAGGTGGTAGAAGCACGGGTCGACCAGTTGCAGAGTGACCGCCGGCCGGCCGAAGATCTCCTGTGCGTGTGCGTGGGCGGCGTGGGCGGTGCGGAATCCGGTGCCGGCGAGCAGGTAGTCGCCGACGACCAGTAGGTCGCCTTCGCCTTCGTTGACGTGCTTGGCCGCGTGCACCGGGAAGCCGGCCTGCTCCAGCCAGTTGCGGTAGGCGGGGGCCTCGTCGGCCCGTTGTGGTTCACGGAACTGCACCTCGAGGGCCCGTCCGCCGATGACGGTGGCGCCGTTGGCGGCGAAGACCATGTCGGGCAGGCCAGGCAGCGGCTCGATCTCGTCGACCGTGTGACCCAGGTCCAGGTACGTCCGGCGCAGCTGTTCCCATTGGGCGATGGCCAGCTCACGGTCGACCGGACGGGACGGATCCATCCATGGGTTGATCGCGTATTCCACGGCGAAGTACGTCGGCCGACACATCAGGTAGTGCCGGTGGGTGGCGTAGGTCGTCATGCGTCTGGCTCCTGGGGTCGAGGGCGCGCCCCGGCGGTGGCCGTGGGCTGGCGCTTGCCTCAACGCTAGAAGCTCGGACCTGCTGAATCCATCGGTAGGACTTGCGTCTGCCGGTGAATCATTGCGCATCAGACCACTCTTGTAGGCGTTTCGTTGCGTACCCCTGGGCCGGCCCGCATGACTGGACACGCTTTCGGGGGGCGACCACTTTGTCGCCCCCCGAAGATGCGCTGCGCGATGAACCATCGCGTCATGCCGGCACTCGTGCGGTGAACCACCGCCGTCGGGTGCCCCGGGGCGGTGAACCACCGTCCCGCCGTCACAATTGCCCGTCAGAAGATTCCGGCAAACTGTGAATCAAGCCACTGCCGTACCTGGCTCACCGTGTCCATCTCGGTGGTCAGCCAGGACAACGAGCCGGTCAACGCCAGGCTGCCGACGAGCATCGTCCCGAGGGCGAGGACGATGCCGATCAGCGCCTCGGTGCGTCCGGCGATGTGCCGCCGGGCGGTCGCCGAGATGCCGCCGAGGCCGAATGCGAGAGCGACGACCCCGATCGCGATGCCGTACGGGGCCAGCGCCCCGGAGAGCACGAACAAGGCGCCGACGATTCCGGTCATCAGGCTGAGCGTGGCCAGCATGCTCGCCCGGGGGCGGGGTCCGGCCGGTGCCGGCGGAGGTGTCGGTCGGGGCGCGGAGTCCTCCCGGGTGGGCGGCTCCGGTCGGGGCCCGGGTGGCGCTGGACGGGTGGCCGGGTCGGTCACGGCGGTGCCGTCCGCACGGGCACGATCCACATCGTCGGTGCGGGTCCGGGCCGGGTCGACCCGAGTGTCGGTGGTCGTCGTACCGGGCGTGGCCGGACCACCGGTGGTCGTCGTCGTGCCGCGCTGCTTCGGCGCGGTGTCGGTCGACTTCGCCGGCGCGGTTCCGGTCGACTTCGCCGACTCGGTCGACTTCGCCGGCTCCGTCGGCTCCGAACGGCGGGACAGTGAGGGAATACTGACCATTGGTCTCCTCCTTATCGATACGCCGGTCGGTCGCTGCGCGTTCGCACCGACACACCGGCGGTTACAGGCAGCGCAGTACCCAGATGTCCGGTCCGTCACACCTGCCGGGCGGGGCAGCGCCGGCTGGCTAAGCTGACCTGCCATGCCCGAGGGTCACACCATCCACCGGCTGGCGGCGCACCACGACGCCGTACTCGGTGGATCGCAGGTCGTGGCGAGCAGCCCGCAGGGGCGGTTCGTCGCCGGTGCGGCCCGGCTGTCCGGGGCCACCCTCGTTGCCACCGAGGCGTACGGCAAACACCTGCTGCACGACTACCGGGGTGGATCGGGTGGCGGCATCCTGCACGTGCACCTCGGTCTCTACGGCACGTTCGCCGACGGTGCGGGGGCCCCGCCCGAGCCGGTCGGTCTGATCCGGCTGCGGCTGGTCGGGGCGGGGACCGGAGCTGACGACGGGCCGCCCGCTGGGCCGGGCCGGCAGCACTGGGTCGACCTGCGTGGGCCGGCCGCCTGCGAGTTGCTCACCGTGGCGGAAGCCGACGCGCTACGCGGGCGGCTCGGCGCCGATCCGCTACGTACGGACGCTGACCCGGCTGCCGCCGGTGAGCGGGTGCGACGCAGCGCCAAGCCACTCGGCGCGCTGCTGCTCGACCAGTCCATCGTCGCCGGGGTCGGCCTGGTCTACGCCACCGAGGTGCTGTTCCGGGCCGGTATCGCCCCGACCCTGCCTGGCCGAAAGCTCACCGCCGACCAGTGGCTGCGCATCTGGGTCGACCTGGTCGCCCTGATGCGGGTCGGAGTCGACCGGGGTCGGATCGACACCGTGCGGGACGAGCATCTGCCCGAGGCGATGGGCCGGGCGCCGCGCGTCGACCGGCACGGCGGCGAGGTGTACGTCTACCGTCGCGCCGGCCAACCCTGCCTGCTCTGCGGCACCGCCGTCGCGGCCGGGACGCTGGCGGCCCGCAACTACTACTGGTGCCCGACCTGCCAGCGGGTCGGGCGACTGGTCACCACCGCTTGAGCTTCGGCGTAGGCGCCAGCGCTCGTCGGAATGATGTGCACTCGCACGCTGGGCAGTTCGCTCGCGGAGACGATCGCCTCCAACTGTTCCCTCATGACATCCGGCCCGCCGACATCCCGATGGAGCACCCACTCGTCGATCACCGCGACGAGTTGGCAGGGATCCGGACTACGGCGCAACACCTCTTGTCGGACGAGGCGGGTGTTCAGCGCCGCCTCCAGCTCGTCTCCTCTCAGGCCGTACCCCGTCATGATGGTTCGTGCGTACGCCTCGGTCTGCAGCAAGCCCGCAATCGCGAGTGGTTGGAAGGCACGAAGCAGCATGGCCTGCTGTTCGTGCTCGACGAAGGACCGCAGCCAGATGGGGGCGTGTTCGCCGAGAAGTGGATGCGTTCCCCCCCAACAGATCCTGAGCGAGGTCCATCGACTCACGTACCCGGCACAGCTTTGAGATCAGCTATTCGCTGCCGCTCACAAGTTTGCTGCCCAGGACGTCGGCTCGATCGGTCAGCGTGTCGAACCTGATCTTCGACTTGTCGCGAAGCTCGACCACACACCGATAGTCGACCCCGGAACTGTGGACCAGGCCGCCATCACGATAGGTGCCGAGGTGCCGGACCCGGGCCACGTCGGCCCACCGGACCGCGCGATCGCCACGCCCGGTGTGATGCACGAACCCGTGGTCGTGCAGGTCGAATCGTTCGTCTGGTCGGGTCAGCCGCTGGGTCGGCCGCAGCCCACCGAAGAACAGCAGCACGAGCCCGGGCCCGAGGACCGCTCCGGGAAGCTGTCCGTCCGCTCGCCGAGGTCGCTGCCCGCTGGCTGCGAGACCATCTTCGCTCCCGCCTCGTCCGAGGAACCCGAATCGGGCGCTGGCAGCGCAACAACCACGACTGATATCCGGAAGGCCGCGCCGTCGCGAGTGTCCACTCATGACGGGCAGCGGGTCACCACCACTTGCGCTTGGGCGGGCGGACCACGACCGACCCGAAGATCACGTTGCACACCACCTGGATCACCGGGGCACCCGGTCGTGGCACCGACGTCAGCTTCGACTTCTTGTCGCCGAACACGGCCGTGCCGGTCATCCGTACGTCGACCCCCTCGGGGACGTAGACCGTCACCGAACCGAAGATCGCCGTCGCCTCGATCGTGGTCACCTGATGCTGGATCTGGGCGTCCTGCAGCTCGATCTTGCAGTCGCCGAAGACCGCCCTGGCCTCCACCCGGTCGGGCACCAGCCAGTGCCCCTTGCGGACCTCGTCGCCGAAGATGGCCACCATCCGCTCGACCGGGGCGAGCGCACCGCCGCCCACCACGGGTAGCCCTCCCGGCGATCGTGGCACCACCGGGCCAGCGCCGCCGGCCCCGGGCAGCGCGCCCGACGAGGACGCCGGCAGGTCGGCGGTGAGCCGGACCAACTCGCCGCGCGTCTTGGCGTTGTGCGCCTCGGTGGCCCGTTCGGCGTACTCGTCGAGGGTCAGCCGGCCCTCCGCGGTCGCCTGGCCGAGCACCTCCACCACCTGCTCGCGCTCGGCGTCGGAGACACGCAGGTGATCATCGCTGGGGTGCATCGCCGGGTCCACCCTGCCCAGCCTAACGGCCCGTGCCCAGCCCTCCCCGAGCCGCCGGCGCAGCAGGCTCAGGGGGTGTTGGCGACGGCGTCGTTGGCCCGGCGGGCGGCGACCAGCACCGGATCCCACACCGGTGAGTACGGCGGGGCGTAACCGAGGTCCAGCGCGGTCATCTCGGCCACCGACATCCGGTTCCACACCGCGACCGACAGCACGTCGATCCGTTTCGCCGCCTCGGACTTGCCGACGATCTGCGCGCCCAGCAACTGCCCGGTGTGCTGCTCGGCGATCAGCTTGATGGTCATCGGCGCGGCGTCGGGGAAGTACCCCGCCCGGCTGTTCGACTCCACGCTGACCGCCACACAGGCGTATCCGGCCTGGGTCGCCTCCCGCTCCAGCAGCCCGGTGCGGGCCACCTCCAGGTCGCAGACCTTGGTCACGGCGGTGCCGATCACACCGGGGAAGGTGGCGTAGCTGCCGCCGATGTTGATGCCGGCGACCCGGCCCTGCTTGTTGGCGTGGGTGCCCAACGGCACGTGCACCGGTTGACCGCTGATCCGGTGGAACGTCTCCACGCAGTCGCCGGCGGCCCACACGTCGGGCTTCCCGACGACCCGCATCTGCAGGTCGGTGCGGACGCCGCCGGTGACCCCGAGCGGCAGCCCGGCCTGCTCGGCGAGCGCGGTGTTCGGCCGTACGCCCAGACCCAGGACCACGACGTCGGCCGGCAGCGCGCCGTCGTCGGTGAGCACCTCGCTGACCCGGCCGTCCCGTTCGTGGACTCCGGTGACCGAGGTCCCGGTGCGCACGTCGATGCCGAGTCCGACGAGTGCCGCGCGCACCAGCGCGCCCATGTCCGGATCGACCGTCGACATCGGCTGTTGGCTGCGCTCGACCAGGGTGACCGCCAACCCGCGGCGGATCAGCGCCTCCGCCATCTCCACGCCGATGTAGCCGCCGCCGACCACCACCGCCCGGCGGGGCGGGTCGTCCTGGTCGAGCCAGTCACGTAGCGCGGCGCCATCGTCGAGTGTCTGTACGCCGAACACCCCCAAGGTGGCGGTGTCGGCCCACGGCGGGTGCGCCGGGACGGCTCCGGTGGCGTACACCAGGGTGTCGAACGACTCGCGGACCTCGCGCCCGCCGTCGTTGAACGAGGTCGCGACGACCTCGCGGTTGTCCAGGTCGATCCGGGTCACCCCGTGCCGGATCCGCACGTCGATGTGGTGATCGCGGCGGAACGTCTCCGGATCCCGGACGATCAGTTCCTGGTGGTCGGCGACCAGACCGGAGATCCAGTACGGGATTCCGCAGGCGGAGTAGGAGGTGAACCGGCCTCGTTCGAAGGCGACGATCTCCAGGTCCTCCGGGCCACGAAGCCGCCGGGCCTGTGACGCGGCGGACATCCCGGCGGCGTCGGCACCGATCACGACCATTCGTTGCGGCACGTCAGGCTCCTTCTGGTCGGTGTCCGTGCCGGTTCTGCGGTGGGCAACCGTCGGTCACCTGGGGTGGCCGGCCGTCGGCCAGGTGCGGTGGGCAACCGTCGGTCACCTGGGGTGGCCGGCCGTCGGCCAGGTGCGGCGGACAACCGTCGGTCACATGAGGTGGGGCGGGGATGATCGACGCGCTGCGGGTCTGCTCGGCCAGGAAGTCGACGACGTCCAACAGGTCGCCGCTGCCGGCGTAGACGGCACGTTGGCGGTTGGCCCCGGTGCCACGCGAGCACAGCCGGCTCAGCAGCGAGTCGACCAGCGCGATGTCACCGTGCCGTTCGAGCTCGGGTCGGATCAGGTCGACCAGGCGGCGCAGCAGGTGCCAGCCCGGGCGCAGGGTCGGCGTGCCGGTCAGGTCGACGGCCTGGCCTTCCAACCCGTCGTGGGCGGCCCGCCAGTGTGCGCCCAGCAGCACGTGGTGCTCGACCGCCGGCGCTGGCCGGCCCTGCGCGACGGCGGCCAGGGCGGTGCCGACCAGACCACGGACCAGCGCGGCGAGCAGAATCGTGTCGTCCAGGCTCGGGCAGACGTCGCCGATGCGTACCTCGATGGTGGGGTAGTGCGCCGACAGCCTGGCGTACCAGTAGAGCATCCCCTCGTCGAGGATGATGCCGGTGGCGAGCAGCTCGTCGATCAACGACAGGTAGTGCTCGTGGGAGCGCAGCCATGGCGTCGGCGCGACCGCCGGCCAGCGTTCCCACATCATCGACCGCCAGCTGGCGTACCCGGTGTCGACGCCCCGGTAGAACGGCGAGTTGGCGGTGGTCGCCTGCAGGACCGGCAGCCACGGCCGCAGCTGGTTGAGGACCTGTACGCCGATCTGCGGATCCGGCACCCCGACGTGGATGTGCAGGCCGTTGTTGCCCGGTCCCGGCACCAGCATCCCGTAGCGTTCGAGGATCCGGTGGAAACGCGGGTCGTCGACCACGTCGGGCTGTGGTCCGTCGATCGGGGCGGTGCCGACGGCGAGCAGCCGGGCGTCGGCCCGCTGCGCCGCGTCGGCGACCGCGCCGCGCAGGGTGCCGAGGGTGCGCCGCATCGCGCGTAGGTCCAGCCCGGGTGGGCTGCCGATCTCGATCTGGCTGGTCTGGAACTCGAGTTGCACCTGGCCGCGCAGCTCCGCCGGGATCTCGGCGAGCACCGCGGCGACGGCCGGCTTCGCGCTGCCGGTGCGCGGGTCGACGAGCAGGAACTCCTCCTCCACGCCGACGGTCAGCTCGTCCGGCTGATGTCGGGCCGGTGATTCGGCGACGGTACTGCTGGTCATGGTTGGCACCGCCTGTCGGTTCGCGCCGCCGCTCGGCGCGCCGGGCACCGGATACCCCACCGTTGCGGTGGGGCAAACGCGTCCGGCCCGGTACGGGTGGATGTCGGGCCGGACGTCGTCATACAGCCCATCTTGCGCCTCCGGGCTGCCGCCGCGGTACTGAATGTCGGCAGGTCAGCAGCGGCTGGCCGCGCTCGGCGGTGGGCCGGGTCGACGGGGTCCGTCCGAGCGGGGGTGCCGGACGGTCGGGTCAGCGGCGTGGTGGGCGGGGCAGTGGCAGGTCGTGCCGGCCGGCGATCAGCTCCTGAACCCGGATCTTGATCAGGATGATCGGCTGACGGTAGCGGCGTTCCCGGTCGGCTGCGCGGGTGCGCCGCCACTCGGCCAAGCGGCTCTCGCCCCGGTAGAACCAGCGTGCCCAGGGGGAGTGCGGCCGGGCCAGCCGCAGGGTGCCGACGATCAGCAGCACCGGAAGGAACAGCCCGAGCAGACCGGTCCAGATCTTGCCCTTGAGCAGGGTGACGGCGGCGAGCACCAGGTTGATCACGATCAGTGCCGCGCCGGCGAACTGGGCCGGGTCGGTCTCGCCGGTAAGGAATTCGTTGGCGCCCAGCGGCCGAAGTCCGAGCAGTAGCAGCCCGGAGAGCGCGATGGCGACGAAGACCGCGTCGATCGAGGTGCGACCCCGCTCCGACCAGTAGACGTCGCTCAGGTGCAGCAGCAGGGCGAACTCGTCGAGGACCAGGGCGGCCCCGACGCCGAACAGGGCGGCGGCCACCGCCCGCCACCCGGTCACCTCGACCGGGATCACCAGCCCGGCGACCCCGGCGACCAGGATGAACACCACACCGAACACGACGTGGTGGATGTGCAGGTCACCGGGGGTGATGTTGCCGGGCCACCAGCGCACCCGGGCTCTGATCATCCGCACCGAGAACCGGATGGACCCGAAGCCGACGAGGACCCCGACGAAGAAGCAGAACAGCGGGAGGCGGCCGGTCGACACGATGGTCTGGTCGAACCAGCCGGTCACCGGTTTCCTCCGTGGGACAACCGCACACTGTCTCCTTCTGGACCATTCGCTGTGATCAAGGATATTTCACCGGAGGGCCTGATCTGCGCGTACCGCTCCGGGTTGCGGCTGACTCCTACCATGGTGCGCGTGCCGGGCATGCTGCTGAGCGTGGTGACGGGGATCTGGGCGTACGCCCACTGCCTGATCGCCCTGACGAGTGTGCCCCCGGCCCAGCTGTTCGCCGCCGCTGCGGCGTCGGTCGCCCTGCTGGTGGCGACCGCGCTGGCGATCCGGATCACCGCCGGGCGGCACGTCACCGACGTCGACCCGGCCCAGGCCCACCGGGCCGGGCCACGCCGTGCCCGGTGGCGCGGCATTCCACGGCAGCTGGACCCGGATGCACCGGGTCGTCCCCGTCCACGAGCACCCGGCAGGTCGGTCGTCACCGCCTGACCGCCGCCCACCGCGCGTCGCCGGCCCATGCCGCGTCGATCGCCGCCGGTGGGTCCACGCTCGTGTTCAAGGGAATTCTGTCGATGCCTGCTGTCCTGTCCGCCGTTCCCCGTGCCTTCGGTCCGTTCGACTCCGTCGTCGCCCACGCCGGTGACCTCGTCGTCAGCCTGGCGACCCTGCTCGCCCCGATGGCCGGGGCGCAAGCCACCGCAGTCGCCATCATCGTCGTCACCATCGCCCTCCGGCTGCTGCTCAGCCCGCTCACCTGGCTGCAGATTCGGGCCGAGGTGCGCCGCACCGCACTCGCCCCGCAGGTACGCCAGTTGCGCCGCCGCCACGGCGACGACCCGCAACGGCTCGCCGTCGAGACGGTGGCGCTGTATCGAGCAGCCGGTGCGTCGCCGTTCGCCGGTTGCCTGCCGACGTTGGCGCAGGCGCCGTTCCTTGTGCTGATGTACCAACTGGTGACCCGGCCGGCCGACGCGGGCGGCGGTCTGCTCGCAGACTCCTTCCTCGGGGTCGAATTGGGTAGCCATCTCGGGCAGGTGTCCAGTGTGACCGAGGTCGGCGTCTTCGGCCTGTTGCTGGTCGTGGTGGCACTTGCGGCCCGGTCGATGTCGCGCCGGATGCGTCGCACGCTGGCCGCCCAGGCCGACTCCACCAGCGGCCAGGCCGCGTCCCGGGGCGGATCGACGGGCACGACGCCGGGCACGACAGCGGGCTCGCCGGGCACGGCGGCGGCCGAGTCGGTGACCGCGGGCGTCAGCCGGTTGCTGCCGCTGCTGCCGTACGCCACCGCCGTGATCGTGCTGGTGGCGCCGTTGGCCGCCGGTCTCTACCTGGCGACCACGACCGGCTGGACGGCGATGGAGCAGGCGGTGCTGCGGCGGGCGGTGACATCGACCGAGGTTGACAAGAATGGCTCGGCGACGTACAACTCCTGAGAGCGCTCTCTTGGGCCGTCCGAGTGAACGCTATCCGTCCTCATCAGTCATGACGTCCTGATTCCAGAGGCAGCAGGCTAATCCTCAGAGAACGCTCTCCGAGGAGTCGGTGGCCGCTGCCCGGGGCGCGTCGGGACCGCCGGCCAGCCAGTCAACAGAGAGGCATGTGATGCACTCACCTCCGCCCGCCAACCCCCCGGCGGACTCCGTCGAGACCTCGACCCGCCCGCGCCGCAGCCGCGCACTCGGCACCGCGACCGCGGTGGCCACCGCCACTGCGGTGGTCGCCTCGCTCTCCGCCCACGCCGACGCCGCCATCCCGCCCACCCCCAGCGGGTGGAACCTGGTCTGGAGCGACGACTTCACCGGCGCGGCCAACACGCTGCCCTCCTCGGCGAACTGGATCATCGACACCGGCACCAGCTACCCCGGCGGCCCGCCGCAGTGGGGCACCGGCGAGATCCAGACCTACACCAACAGCACCGCCAACGTCCGGCACGACGGCAACAGCAACCTGGTGATCACCCCGATCCGCAACGCCGCCGGCAACTGGACCTCGGCCCGGATCGAAACCACCCGAAGCAACTTCAAGCCGCCCGCGGGTGGTGTCATGGCGATCGAGGGCCGGATCCAGGTGCCGAACGTGACCGGGGCCGCGGCCGCCGGCTACTGGCCCGCGTTCTGGGCGCTCGGCTCGCCGTACCGGGGCAACTACCAGAACTGGCCGGCGATCGGCGAGTTCGACGTGATGGAGAACGTCAACGGCCTCAACAACGTCTGGGGCGTACTGCACTGCGGCGTCGCTCCCGGCGGACCGTGCGACGAGTTCAACGGCATCGGCGGATCGCGGGCCTGCCCGGGTGCCTCCTGCCAGTCGGCGTTCCACACCTACCGCTTCGAGTGGGACGCCAGCGTCAGCCCACAACAACTGCGCTGGTACGTCGACGGACAGCAGTACCACACCGTCACCCAGGCAGAGATCCCCGAGCCGCACTGGTCCAACATGACCAGCCACGCCGGCTACTTCATCCTGCTCAACGTGGCGATGGGCGGTGCCTTCCCGAACGGCGTCGCGGGCTCGACGACGCCGACGGCCAGCACCGTCTCCGGCGTACCGATGCTGGTCGACTACGTCGCGGTCTACAGCCGGGGTGGTGGATCGACGCCGACCACACCGCCACCGGCCACGACTGCACCGCCGGGCGGGACGGTGAACGCGTACGCGACCATCCAGGCCGAGGCGTTCAACGCCCAGAACGGCGTGAGCACCGAGGCGTGCAGCGAAGGCGGCCAGAACATCGGTTGGCTGGCCAACGGCGACTGGGTCCGCTACGACAACGTCGACTTCGGATCGTCACCACCACGGGACTTCGTCGCCCGGGTCGCCTCGGGTGCCGGAGCCAGCGTCAGCGGCCTGGTCCAGGTCCGCATCGGTAGTCCGACCGCCGCGCCGATCGGCAGTTTCGCCGTGGGCGACACCGGCGGCTGGCAGACCTGGCGTACGGTGCCCGGCAACGTCTCGGCGGTGACCGGCCGGCAGACCGTCTACCTGACCTTCTCCAGCGGTCAGCCGAACGACTTCGTCAACGTCAACTGGTTCCACTTCCGGCGCTGACCCGGCGGGGAGCCCGGCCGGTCGACCCCTCGGGGCGGGCGGGCCGGCCGGGCTCCCGGTCAGGCCACGGCACCCGCTGGCGGCCGAGCCCCTATGGTTGGGCACTGTGGTGGGTCAGGGGTGGTGGGTGCGGCTGGCCGGGCTGGCTGCCGCTGGCGGGTTCCTGGCGGTGGCGCTCGGCATCCGGGTGCTGGCCGGTGGGGACAGCGTCCTGGACAGTTCCGGTGCGCTGCAGCAGTATTCCGGGACCGCTCTGTACGCGTCCATGGTCTACGCGGGAGTGTTCGTCCTGCTGCCTGCTGTGCGGCCGGTCGTGGCCGGGGTGGCCGCCGTCAGCTTCTGCTGGCTGGTCGAGCTGTTGCAGCTGACCGGCGTGCCGGCGGAGCTGTCCGAGCGCAGCCTGGCGGCGCGGCTGGTGCTGGGCGTCCATTTCGACGCCACCGACCTGGCCTGGTACGTGGTGGGCGTGCTGCCGTTGGTGGTGCTGCAGGTGGGCGTCGACCGTTGGCGGTCGCGCCACGGCGGTACGGCGGCCATCACTGCCTGAACCGTCGCCTTCGACCTGCCCGCCGGCACCACGGTCGGCACCTACTGGGACGCACTGCTCACCGTCTCCAGCCAGCGGTTCACCCTCACCGTCACCACGATCGGGACGTCAACGCCGCGATCAACATCAAGGCCGCCGGGCAGGCGGACTTCAACGACCGTGGAGCGCGGGTAGGACCGGGACTCGTCTCGGCACCGCGCGGTGAAACGGTAACCCACCAGAACGCTGCGCGTGTCACGCGCAGCGTGGCTGGAATCGCCGCCGTTTAGGGCGGCGAGGATGTCAATGGCACAACTTCGACAATCCTGCCGTCGAACTGCGGCTGCGCGACGTGCCGGCCGAGTACGACCTGATCGCGGTCGCCTCCGCCGCCGCGCTCGCCGACAGCCTGTACCGGCTGATCCAGGAGTACGGCTTCGACGGGGTCGACATCGATCTGGAGAACGGGCTCAACCCGACCTACATGG
The DNA here is from genome assembly GCF_048060115.1 of Micromonospora sp. LOL_023. Classification (NCBI taxonomy): domain Bacteria; kingdom Bacillati; phylum Actinomycetota; class Actinomycetes; order Micromonosporales; family Micromonosporaceae; genus Micromonospora; species Micromonospora sp. LOL_023. Next base: position 62,580 of record NZ_JBHMIM010000032.1, on the reverse strand, counting down.
CACAGGCGATGCGGACGCTGCGCAGCCGTACCGGCCCTGGGCTGATCATCACGATGGCGCCGCAGACCATCGACATGCAGTCACCGTCGGTGTCGTACTTCAAGCTGGCCCTGGACATCCACGACATCCTGACCGTGGTGCACACCCAGTTCTACAACTCCGGCTCCATGCTCGGCTGCGACCAGGCGTTCGCCTACAGCCAGGGGAGCGTCAACTTCATGACCGCGCTGGCCTGCCTGCAGTTGGAAGCGGGACTGCGGCCCGACCAGGTGGCGCTCGACTGCCTGGCCCGGGGCACCAGCTGCGGGAGTTTCCGGCCGCCGCGTACCTACCCCGGGATCCGGGGCGCGATGACCTGGTCGATCAACTGGGACGTCAGCAACGGCAATTCGTTCGCCCGTACCGTCAAGCCGCACCTGGCGACGCTGCCCTGACCGAGCCTGACCGAGCCTGACCGCGGCCGGCGGGCTGCCGGGTCGTCGACACCCGGACTATCCCTGATCCGCGGTCAGGCGCACCCGGCGGAGCAGTTGGGCGTTGAGGGCGACCACGATGGTGGAGGCGGACATCAGGATCGCGCCGACCGCCGGGCTCAGCGTGAACCCGGCCCAGGCCAGCACACCGGCGGCGAGGGGGATCGCCACGATGTTGTAGCCGGCGGCCCAGCCCAGGTTCTGCAGCATCTTGCGGTAGGAGGCATGGGACAGCCGGATCACCCCGGTGACCCCACGCGGGTCGGACGAGGCGAGAACGACCCCGGCCGATTCGATCGCGACGTCGGTGCCGGCTCCGATCGCGATCCCGACGTCGGCACGGGCCAGCGCCGGGGCGTCGTTGACGCCGTCACCGACCATCGCGACGGTGAGCCCCCGGGCCTGCAGGTCCGCCACCGCCTTGTCCTTGTCGGCGGGCAGCACCTCGGCGAAGACCTCGTCCACGCCGGACCGGAAGCCGAGGTCGGCGGCGACCGCCTCGGCGACCGGCCGGGCATCACCGGTGATCATCACGATCTTGTCGATGCCCTGCTGGCGCAGTTCGGCGATCGCCTGCCGGGCCTCGGGGCGGACCTCGTCGGCCAACCCGATCGCCCCGATCACCTCGGCGCGGTCGCCGTCGATCGTCAGCAGATGCAGTACGGCCGTACCGCGCGCCGACCACGCCTCGGTCGTGGCGGGCAGCTCAGGCGGAATCCGGGCGTCGAGTTCGCGCAGCAGCGCCGGCCCGCCGACGGCGTACCGGGCGCCGTCGACGACTGCCTGCACGCCCCGGCCGGTCATCGACCGGAAGTCCGTCGCGGTGGCCATCGGAGCGCGTGCGGTGGCGGCGGTCACGATGGCGCGGGCCAGCGGGTGCTCGCTGTCGGCCTCCACCGCCGCAGCCAGCCGTAGCACGTCGTCCTCGCTGCGGCCAGGGGCGGCGGCGACCGCCGTGACGGTGTGCGCGCCCCTGGTCAGGGTGCCGGTCTTGTCGAACAGCACCGTGTCCACGGTGCGCATCCGCTCCAGGGCCAGCCGGTCCTTGACCAGGATCCCGGCCTTGGCGGCCACCGCCGTCGACAGCGCGATGACCAGCGGGATCGCCAGACCGAGGGCGTGTGGGCAGGCGATCACCAGTACGGTCACCGTGCGGACCACGGACTGGTCGAGGCTGCTGAACGCCCACCAGGCGACGAAGGTCAGCACGGCGGCGGCCAGCGCGACGTAGAACAGTAGGGCGGCGAACCGGTCCGCGAGCACCTGTGCCCGGCCGCTGGAGGCCTGCGCTTCGGCGACGAGGCGTTGGATGCCGGCCAGCGCGGTCTCCTCGCCCACCGCTTCGACGCGTACCCGGATCGCCGAATCGGTCGCCACGGTGCCGGCCACCACCGGGTCCCCGACGCCCCGGCGCACCGGCCGGGACTCGCCGGTGATCATCGACTCGTCCAGCTCCGCCGCTCCGTCGGTGATCTGCCCGTCGGCGGGGACCCGGCCGCCGGAGCGCACCAGTACCAGGTCGCCGGCTCGCAGCTCGGCCACCGTGACCTGCCGGGTCTGTCCGTCGTCGGTGATCTGCTCCGCGTCGTCGGGCAGCAACGCGGCCAGCGCGGACAGGGCGCCCTGCGCCTGACCGATCGCCTTCATCTCCTGCCAGTGCCCGAGCAGCATGATCGTCACCAGCGCCGCCAGCTCCCACCAGAAGTCCAGCTCGAAGGCGCCGACGCTGGTGGCCGCTGAGGCGACGTAGGCGACGGTGATCGCCATCGAGATCAGCAGCATCATGCCCGGCGCGCGGTCGGCGATCTCCCGTGCCCCGCCGACCAGGAACGGCCAGCCGCCGTACCAGAACACCACCGACCCGAGCACCGGGCCGATCAGCGACATGCCGGGAAAGTCCAGCGAATAGCCGAACCAGTCCATCACCATGTGACTGGTGACCACGACCGGCACCGTCAGCGCGAGACTCAGCCAGAACCTGCGGCGGAACATCTCCGGATCGTGTCCGGCGTGCTTGTCGTGCTGCTGACCGTGCCCGGTTTGGTGCTCTCCGGGCTGTGCCTCTGTCGCCTCCACGCTGCTGACCATACCCCCACAGGGTATGTCTGCCCGTGATCTGTGCGACTATCCAGCCGGTAGTTGGCTGCGGCGGCGGCGACGCCGGCGGCGCAGTTGGCCGGCCACCCAGTAGGCGACCAGCCCACCGAGAATGACGAAGACCGCGATGTCGAACCAGCGGCTGTACCGCTCGGCCTGCTGCCACTGCTCGCCGAGCGCGAAACCGGCGCCGACGAACAGCGCGTTCCACACCCCGCTGCCCAGTGCGGTGAACGCGCTGAACTGGGTCAGTGACATCCGGTCGGCGCCGGCCGGTACCGACACCAGGCTCCGCACGATCGGCACCATCCGGCCGAACAGCACCGCCCACCGTCCGTACCGGTCGAACCACCGGTCTGCGGAGTCCAGATCCTCCGGGTCGACCAGCGGCATCTTCTCCAGCCAGCGGCGCAGCCGCTGCTCACCGACCGCCGCACCCAGCCAGTAGAGCAGCAGTGCCCCGCCCAGCGACCCGATGGTCGCCGCGATCCACACCCCGGCCAGGTTGGCCCGGTCCTGGCTGGCCAGGTAGCCGGCCATCGCCAGGACCACCTCACTCGGAATCGGCGGGATGACGCTCTCCAGCGCCACCAGCAGTCCGACGCCCACCTCACCCAGGCTCTCGATCACGCCGGCCACCCAGCCGGTCAAACCACCGGCCTGCTCAGGCGGGGTGTCGACGGTGACGGCCATGGCGCTCCTCCCTGGAGATCGGCGGGTCTTCGCCGTACCCGTCGACGGTCGACCTCACACCCGGTCCGGCCCGGCCGCCGGTGCCGGACGCCGGATCGAACTCTCCCGGACCTGCAGCTTGGTCGGCAGCGTGACGGTGGTCGCGGCCCGGTCGGGGTCGGCGATCCGTTCGGTGAGCAACCGGGCCGCGGTCTCCCCCAGTTGGTAGGTCGGTTGGCTGACGGTGGTCAACGCAGGTCGGACCAGATGCGCCCACGGCAGGTCGTCGAAGCCGACGACGCCCACCGCCGACGGCACGTCGATGCCCTGGTCGACCAGACACTCCACCGCCCCGACGGTCATCAGGTTGTTGGCCGCGAACAGCGCGTCCGGTCGGGGATCGAGCCGTAGCAGATCCGCCATCGCCTGGTAGCCGCCGTCGGCACGGAAATCGGCGTGGCGGACCAGTTCCGCCTGGTACGGCTGCCCGGCGGCGGCCAGCGCCCGCCGGTACCCGTTGAGTCGGCTGCAGGCCGTGTAGACGCCCCACCGTCCGGTGATGCAGGCGATCCGGCGGTAGCCGGACTCGACGAGATGTTCGGTGGCGAGCTGGGCGCCGTGTTCGTTGTCGACCAGGACCGTGTCGATCCGGCTGCCGTGCAGTTGCCGGTCGATCACCACCACCGGCACCCGGGCGGTGGTGAGTCGCTCCAGGTCGGTGGTGGGCCCGGACGGAGAGATGATCACTCCGGCGACCTGCTCGGCGAGGACCGCGTTCAGGTAGCGGGCTTCCTTGGCCGGATCCTCGTCGGTGTTGCACAGCACCACCGAGTAGCCGGTCTGCTGCGCGACGTCCTCCACTCCACGTACCAGGGCGGTGAAGAACGGGTTGCCGATGTCGCTGATCACCACCGCCAACAACGTGGTCCGGCTGCGCCGGAGGTTGCGGGCCACCGCGTTGGGGCGGTAGTCGAGCTCGTTCATCGCGCAGCGGACCCGTTCGGCCAGCGTGGGATCCACATTGGCGTGCCCGTTCACGACCCGGGAGACGGTAGCTGGGGAAACTCCTGCCCTCCGAGCGACATCGTAGATGGTCGCCATCGTTCATCGCCTCTTTACTTGCTCTCCGACCCGTTGGGCACCGAGTGCGGAGCCCGGCTCGATGATTACAGACCGGGTACGCGGTGCGACGCCCGGCCAAGTCGGGCAATTGGTGCCTATCGCCGTGATGCCGTCATGCTGCCACCGGGGTGTTTGCCGCCGGAGCGAGCTGGAAAAGCCATTGCTCCATGAGCGGGCAGAGCGTGAACAGCGGATTCTCCGGTGCCGCGACGACGGCCGGGATGGCGTCGTGAGTGACCGGTGGTACAGCAAGGCGGTGATCTACTGTCTGGATATCGACACCTTCGCCGATTCCACTGGAGATGGTGTTGGTGACATACCAGGCCTGATCGGACGCCTCGACTACCTGGCCCGCCTCGGCGTCACCTGCCTGTGGCTGCACCCCATCCACCCGTCACCCGGCCGCGACGACGGCTACGACGTCACCGACTTCTACAACGTCGACCCGCGCTTCGGTACGCTCGGCGACTTCACCGAACTGCTGCACCAGGCCGGCATCAGGGGCATCCGGGTGATCATCGACCTGGTCGTCAACCACACCTCCGACCAGCATCCGTGGTTCCAGTCGGCCCGGTCGGCACCGGACTCGCCGTACCGCGACTGGTATGTCTGGTCCGACAGCGAGCCCAGCGACCGCCGCCAGGGCATGGTCTTCCCCGGTGAGCAACACGAGACCTGGAGCTACGACCGGACCGCCAAGGCCTGGTTCTACCACCGGTTCTACCGCTTCCAGCCGGACCTCAACGTCCAGAACCCCCTGGTACGCGACGAGATCAAGAAGATCATCTCGTTCTGGCTGCAGCTCGGTGTCTCCGGGTTCCGGATGGACGCGGTGCCGTTCATCATCGAACACACCGAACCGGGGCGGCCGTCCTCGCCGAAGGATTTCGACTTCCTGACCGAGCTACGTCAGCACGTCCAGTGGCGCCGCGGCGATGCGGTGCTGCTCGCGGAGGCCAACGTCGAGCCGGATCAACTGATCGACTACTTCGCCGACCAGGGCGGCTCGTCGAACCGGCTGCACATGCTCTTCGACTTCATGCTCAACGGCCGGCTGCTGCTCGCCCTGGCCCGTCAGGACCCGGAGCCGGTCATCGAGGCGCTGCGCGACACCCCGGCCCTGCCCGCCGGCGCGTCCTGGGCCACCTTCCTGCGGAACCATGACGAGATCGACCTGTCCCGGTTGACCACCGGCCAGCGCGAGGAGGTGTACGCCCAGTTCGGCCCGGAGAAGAACATGCGGCTGTACGGTCGCGGCATCCGACGCCGGCTCGCCCCGATGCTCGGCAACGACCGGCGGCGCATCGAGATGGCGTACTCGCTGCAGTTCTCGCTGCGCGGCACTCCGGTGCTGCGCTACGGCGAAGAGATCGGCATGGGGGAGGACCTGTCACTGGACGGCCGGGAGGCGATCCGCACCCCGATGCAGTGGTCGCTGCTGCCCAACGCCGGCTTCTCCACCGCCGACCCGGGCGACCTGGTCCGACCGGTCGTCGACACCGACGAGTACGGCTACCGGACGGTCAACGTCACCACCCAGCGCCGGGACGGCGGTTCGCTGCTCGCCTGGTTCGAACGGATGATCCGTACCCTGCGGGAGGCCCCGGAGGTCGGCGCCGGCTCCTGCACCCACGTGGACGTGCCCACCCCGCCCGGTGTGCTGGTGCACCGCGCGGACGACCACAGCGGCGCGCTGCTCTTCCTGCACAACCTCGGCACCGGGAAAGTCACAGTGGACCTCGGTGAGCTGTACGACGAGGCGGAGCTGCCCACCGAGGTGCTCGCCGACCAGGACTACCCGGCGGTCGGCAAGCTCGACTCGCTCGACCTCGACGGATACGGCTACCGCTGGATCCGGCTGCGTCTCGCCGCCGGCTACGACGTCGGCGCCAGCTGACCGTCGGTGCCGGTGGGCTTCACCCGGGTACGTCGCAACCACAGCAGCCCGAGTACCGGCAGCACCAGCGGGATGTAGCCGTACCCGCTGCCGAAGCCGGACCAGACGGTCTCGTCCGGGAATGCCGTCGGCACGGCTACGCTCGCCGTCCCGATCGCCAGCACCCCGACGAACTCCACGGTGCAGCAGGCGTACGCGATCCGCCGCCCGGTCGGCCCGTCGACGATCAGACCAACGGCGGCCACCAGGTAGACCAGCGCGGCCAGCGCCGACAGCAGGTACGCGACCGGGGCCTCGGCGAAGCGGGTGACGATCTGCACGCCGGCCCGCGACGACGCGGCGATGGCGAACAGGATGTAGACGCCGATCAACGCCCGTCCCGGGCCGCTGCGGGTCCGCGCGGTCGTGGCGGCGCCGCGCGCCCGTCGCGAGGTCGGCCGCGACGGCTGCTCAGCCACCGGCCACCGCCGCCCAGGTCTGCTGCAACCGGACCACCAGCACCGGAATCACCAGACAGAAGATGCCGATGGTCAACGAACCCCACCGGGTCGGCTCCATTCGCCCCAGCACCCCCGCCATCGGCGGCAGACTCAGCGTGGTGATCAGATAGCCGGCGAAGACCGCCGGGTCACCGGGCCGGTCCCCGCCGATCAGGGCCACCGCGGCGGCGACGGTCAGCGCCAGCAGCGCGACCTCGACGGCGGCCAGCCCGCCGACCTGGGTCCAGCCCGGTGCCCGGTCCAGCGCCGCGCACAGCAGGGCCCAGCCAGCCACCACCAGCGCGCCGACGATGGCCACGATGGCCAGCGGTCCGTTCACCGCCGTGTCGCCTCATCTGCCACAGTCACGGCAGCCACCCTACTCACCGGGCCCGGTCCGCCGTGGCGGACATACCGAGGCTGTGGCCCCGGTCATCACCCGACCCGCGAACGATGAACAACAGTGTCCGGGTGGTGGCTCTCGGTATCAATCGGAGTCTATAGTCGGCACCGGGACGTCCGATCCACTCGGGGAGCGCACGGTGACCGGCGCCGGCATTTGGGGACTCCTGCTCGCCAGCTGCTTCGTGCTGCTCGCCCTGCTCGCTCTCGCCGCACTGTCGGTCCGGTCGTCGCAGGACCACCTCGACTCGGGGGTGCCAGGCGCCGACGCCGACGAACTCGAAGCCGAAGCCGAAGCGATCGCCGCAGCCGCTGCCGACGCCCGCACCGCCGCGGACCTGGCCCGAGACCGGGCCGCCGCCGCCGACCAGGCCCGGGACGCCGCCTGGCAACGGCAGGAGACCGCCGGCCGCGCCTACCACCGGGCGGTACGCGTCGCGCGACGGTCGCGCCCGGCACCCGCCCCGGCCCCGGTGCTCCCCGCTCAACACGAACGCGACGTCAGCCGGGCCGCCCTCACCGCGTACCGCCGGGGGGACCTGACGGTGCAGCAGCTGCGTGAGGTGTGGCGGCGGGCCGGCGACCCGAACCCGAAGCACGACGAGGTGGACCGCGCCGTCGACCAGCACCGGATGCGCGACCGGGCCGCCCGCCGGGAGTACGACGCGTTCGCCGCCGTCGCCCGTCGGGCCGGCGAGACCGCCCGGATCGCGGAGACCGCCGCCGAGGCCCTGGCACAGGAGGCGGCAGCCGCCGGCGTCGACGCGGCCGAGGCACGGTACGCCGCAGACCGGTACCAGCGCCGTCGGTGATCATCCGTGCCGGTGCCGGTGCCGGTGCCGGTGCCGGTGCCGGTGCCGGGCCGGGCCGGTGCCCACTGTCACCGGGCGGCTGCGGCACACTGGTCGGCGATCGACGAGAAGGGCGGCGAGCGAAGATGTTGCGATTCGGATTGTTCGGCACCGGCCACTGGGCGGCGCAGACCCACGCGGCCGCGCTCGCCACCCACCCGTACGCCCGGCTCGTCGGGGTCTGGGGTCGGAATCCGGCCAAGGCGGCGACCCTCGCCGCCGCATACGGCGTCGCACCATACGCCGACGTCGACGCACTGCTCGCCGACGTCGACGCGGTCGCGGTGGCGCTGCCGCCGGACGTACAGGCCGAGATCGCGGTCCGGGCCGCCACCGCGGGCCGGCACCTGCTGTTGGACAAGCCACTCGCGCTGAACCTGCCGGACGCCGACCGGATCGTGACCGCCGCCGGGCGGCACGCCGTCGCCTCGGTGGTCTTCTTCACCAGCCGGTTCAACCCGGCGATGGTCGAATTCCTGGCCCGGCCGGTCGACGGAGCCTGGCACGGTGCCCGGGGCACCCTGTTCGCTGCGATCTCCGAGCCCGGCAACCCGTACGGGGCCTCGCCGTGGCGGCACACCCACGGCGGCCTGTGGGACATCGGCCCACACGTCCTGTCGATCGTCCTGCCGGTGCTCGGGCCGGTCGCCCGGGTCGCCGCCATGGACGGCCCGGCCGGCGGCGTCCACCTGCTGCTGCGGCACACCGGCGGGGCGACCAGCACCCTGTCACTGAACCTCGACGGGCCGCCGGCGGCGAAGACCTTCGACGTCGCGTTCTTCGGTGAACCCGGGATCGTGCCGGTGCCGCACCGGGACGTGACCACCGGTCAGGCGTTCCACACCGCCATCGACGCCCTCGTGGAACAGGTCGACTCCGGCCGCCCCGGGCACCCCTGCGACGTGGTGTTCGGCCGCGAGGTGGTCGCCGTCCTGGCCGCCGCCGCCACCGCCCGCGCCGAACAGCGGACCGTGCAGGTGCGGCACTGACCGTGCAGGCGCGGCACTGACCGTGCAGGTGCGGCACCGGCCCACGCTCAGTCCAGCACCGGCACGGAACGCCCGGCACCGTCGGTGGCCCGCAGCTGTACCGGTCCCCTCGGCCCGTCCGGATACCCCGGCGAGACGAGCATGCCGGTGCCCCGGGTACGCCGCCCCTCGATGGTGACCTCCAGCTCCGCCACCGGCCCGCCGCCCACCGCCACGTGGTACCAGTCGCCGGTCGGCGACTCCCACCACCAGCCGAGCGCCACCGCGGGGGCGAGTGGACTGCACAGCCGGGTGTCCGCTGCGGTTGCCACCGCCCGAGCCGGGTGCCCCGGCACCAGCAGTGCCACCGCGACCAGGCTCGCGTCGCGGGCCAACTCGGCCCGCAGACAGGTCACCCGGACCTCGCCGTCGCCTCCCGGCAACGTCCCCGACCAGACCTCCCAGGCCAGTATCGATTCCGGCGCGTGTCCGGCCAACTCGCCGGTGAGGCAACCGAGGCCGGACCAGACCCGGGCGGCCCCGGCGTCGTCCGCGTCGGCCGGGACGTCCCCCGGATCGGCGACCGGTGGCAGATAGGTCAGCCGGCTCAACACGGCCGGACCGAGGTCGGCGAGGGTGAACGGCACACCAGCCGGTACGTCCGTCGGATGCGCCCGCAGCAGCGGGCCCGACCAGCAACCGGGCGTGGGATCGGTGTCGGCTTGCGAGACCGGGTCGGTCAGTCCGTCCCGGACGACCAGCTCCCGCCACTGGCCGCCGGCGAGTGCGCGCTGGTCGACCCGCCGTATCCACGGTGCCATCAGGTATCGCGCCGGTCCGGCCGACCAGGTGACCCGGATCGCGCTCGCCGCGTACGGGTTCGCCGCCGGCGCCGCCTCGATCCGCAGCGACCGGGTGCCGCCGGACGACGCGTACACCGCTACCCGGGTGGCGTCGGCCAGTACCGCCACCTCCGCCGGCGGATCCGAACCAGCCCCGGTCAGCTCCCCGGCGTACAGCAGCTGGGCCGCGCCGACCGGTGCCGCCAACGCGATCCCCCGCCCGGCGTACGCGGTGACCAGCCCCGCCCGGGTCGGCACGGCGACACCGCCGCCAGGGGTGCTGTCCGGGTTGCCCGTGCGCGGTTGCCCGTACGCGGCCGCCCGGGCGGCGGGATCCCGCCCGGTCAGCTCGGCCACCGCCAGCCAGCTGCCCAACGCCGCGTCGACCAGCCCGGTGTCGTCGACCCGGTTGCCTCGGGTCGGCCACGAGGCCAACGTCGGGCGGGCCGCCCCGAGCCAGGCCCGGTCACCGATCCGGCGTATCCCGACGGTGTCCGGCACGCCGGCCGGGTCGGACGGCTCGGGTGGGACACCGGTCATCCGCGGAGCCAGGACAGCGGTGACCGCGACCGTCGCCGCGACGCACGCCGCCACCGCGGCGACCCGGCCCAGCTTGACCAGGCGTAGCGTCCGATAGTCGGGTGGCCGCAGCCGGACCGTCATCGGATCGGTGATCGGTCCGGTGAGCAGCTCCCGCTGCCGGGCCGGGGAGATCGACTCGGCGTCGGCCAGCCGGTGCTGCTCGGCCACGCCGGCCGCCACCTGCAGGACGGGGTCGGGCCAGCCGGCCTCATGCAGTACCTGGATGGCCTCGCGTGGTGGCAGCCGCTCCACCACCACCAGGACGTAGCCGATGCGTACCGGGGCGGGCAGGGTAGCCAGCGTGGCCAGCAGCCGGTCCCGCTGTGGGGCGGCACCGTCCGGCACCGGCCGACCCCACCGCCCCGGGAGCGAGAGGACGAACCGGGGCGGATTCGCCGCCCGGCGTACCACCCTGGCCAGCAGCCACAGGTAGGCCGCCTCGTCCGGTCGCCGCCAGGGCAGCGACCGGCGGACCGTCCGGTGCGCCTGGGCGATCCGGTCGTCGCCGGCCCGCCGGGCCGCACCGCCGGACGGCTCGGTCGCATCGGCCATCACCAGATACGCCACCCGGACCAGCCGGTCGTAGTACTGGTCCGACCCGGTGCCCAGCCGGACCCGGCCGCCCCGACCGGCCGGCTCCGACTCACTGCCGGACGGCTGCTCGATCGATGTCGCTGGTTCGGTCGACGACGTTGGTTCCTCGGCTCGCACGCGTTGACAACGGCGACGCGGTGCGTCGGGTCACGGCCGTTGCCGGCCGGGCCCAGGTCGGTCGCCGCCGCGCCGCGAGGAGTCAGTGCTGAGTCAGGGCGAGCCACTGCTGACTGGTCACCTCGGCGCTCGGTGGCACCAGCAGCCGGTCCAGCGTGCCGGGTGACGCGGCGACCAGGTCCCACAACGCCCCGCCGGGCAGCCGTACCCGGGCCAGCGGTGTCCCGGCCGGATACGGCTGCCCCGGCACGATCAACCAGCGCAGCAACCGGGCCGAACCGCCGGGGATGACAAACGACAGTGGGGTCATCCGGCTGGTCTCGGTCGACGCTCGGATCGTCCGGGGGCCGCTGCGGGGCAGCCACCGGGCGGCACCCTGCACCGTGGCCAGTTCCGGATTCTCGACCTGCCGCAGCGGCCGGTCGAACGCCCGGAGCACCGCCTCGGCAACCGCCGGCATCCGGGCCCCGCCGCCGACCAGCATGACCGAGCCGAGGCTGGCCGCCGGCACCGCCAGATCCGCCAGCAACTGCCGGCAGCAGGCGATGGTCCGGTCCAGCAGCGGTGCCGCCAACTGGGCCAGCTCGGCCCGGGTCATCCGGTACGCCGGGGTGTCCGGCAACAGGAAGTCCTCGACTGCGGGTGTGTCACTGAGCTGATGCTTGATCCGGTTGGCGAAGTCGGCGACCGCCATCTGTAGCCGTAAGGTGGCCGGCTCGGACTGGCTGGCGGTGGCGGTGGCGGCGGCGGCCAGCAGTGGGGCCAGCCACTGCTGGCCGGAGGCGTAGATCTGCTCGGCCAGCAGGGAGTCGATGTCCCGGCCGCCGCAGTCGTCGATCGCGGCGTGCCCGAGGACCTCGTGCCACCGCTCGTCGATGCGGACCAACGCCGTGTCGAAGGTGCCGCCACCGAGGTCGTAGACCAGCACCAGCTCACCGGGGACCGGCGCCGGCCCGGCCACCGGGGCGAAGGCGGCGGCGACCGGCTCCGGCAGCAACTCGACCGGGCCGAGCCCGGCGGCTTCGGCCGCGGCGATCATCTGGGCGCGGCGCGGGTCGTCGGGGGCGTACGACGCCGGGATCGTCACCACGGTCCGACGGATCGGACCACCGTACCGGCGCTCCGCCTCGGCTCGCAGGGCGGTCAGCACCGCCGCGACCTGCTCGATCGGCCGGAACCGTCGGTCGCCGAGCACCATCGGGACGTCGGCGGCCATGCCGCGTTTGAACTCGGCGGCGTACGAGGTCGGCTCGGAGCGTTTACGCCGCTCCGCCAGCGCCCCGACGAGCATGCTCTGTCCGTCCCAGTGCACCGCCGACGGCCAGGCCGCGGCTCCGGTCACCGGGTCCGGCACCAGCTGGTTCTCGTCGCCGGCCACCACCACCGCGGCTGATGACGAGGTGCCGACATCGACCACCAGGACCGGCTGGTCAGACATCCCAGACATCGATCAGGCTCCGCTCGTTGGACTCCCAGTTGGCCAGGAGGTGCCGGCTGTCCGCGCTGAATCCGACCCGTACCTGTTGCCCGGTGCCACCCAGGACGCGGAACAGATCCTGCCCGGTCGTGGCGTCCTGCAGCAGCACCGCCGCGATGCCGTCGAGGCCTTCGGCCACCGAGGCCCGTAGTTGTCCGTCCGGACTCACCATGGCCGTGCCGAAGCCCGCCGCCCGGCTCTGTTCGGCGAACTCCGGGAATTGCTGCTGCCACCGGTCGTCGGTGATGCGGTCGATCCGCTGGCCGGTACGCAGATCCCACAACGTCATGCTGATCCGGCGATACCGACTGACCCCTTTCGTCTGTCCTTCGGCGGCCGCCCGCCAACCCGTCTCGTCCACCAGGACCCGTTGCGGCTCACCGGGGTCCCGGAACCGGGCGTTGAGCTTGCCGGTCTCGACGTCCCACACGGAGATGAATCCGTCGGTGTTCCAGGCCACCACGGTCAGTCGCCCGTCCGGGTCGACGAACAGCCGGCCCTGCGAATTCGGTCCGGCGTCGTGGTCCGGGCGGAACTCCGCCCGGACCGTGTCGTCGGCGATCGCCCGCAGCCGGACCAGCTGCGCGGCCCGGTCACACTCCGCCAGGCTCTCGCGGTCCGGGGTGAGCAGCCAACTGCCGGTCGACTCCAGATGCCGGCGCCGGGGTGGTGGCTGGCGTTGCAGCGCCATCGGGTCCTTCGCGGTGGCCGCCACCAGCACCGGGCCGACCAGGTCGCCCGCTGATGCCTGTTGTCCCAGCTGGCGACCTTGCTGAGCGGCGGTCAACTCGAAGACCCGCTCGTCGGGGGTACGAATGTGCGCCAGCACCGAACCGGCCTGGTACGGCTCACCCGGCGGCAGGCACCAGCGCACCAGCCTGGCCCGGCCGCCCGGGATCTCCCATGACGTCGGCTCCACCCGCCACCGGGACGGTTCGGCGGCGACGGTACGCCCGGTCGCGCCCGCCGCGAACCGGGCCGCGCCACGCAGCACCGCCAACTCGGGCTCGGCGGCGACCCGCAGCGCCTCGGGCGTTCCGGCCCCGGTCTGGCCGTAGCCGAGGCTGGACCGTAGCGCGGCGTGGACCGACGGCAGGTAGGCGCCGCCGCCGGCGACGACCACCGCCGCGAGTTCCGCCCCGCTGGCACCGACGGTGCCCAGCACGTTGCTGGCACTGTCGACGAGCCAGCGCAGCGCGGGTTCGGCGAAGGCGTCCAGCCAGGCCCGGGTCAGCCGGTACGGCGGGGTGAGCGGGGTGAGATGGTCGACGACCTCGTCGGTGTCGACGAGCTGATGCTTCAGCCGGCGGGCGAAGTCGATCGCCTCGTAGTAGGCACGCAGCCCGGTGTCGCCGGGGGCGGCGAGCATCGGCTCGAGCCAGAGCCGCCCTTCGGCACGCAGGTCGTTGATCAGCAGCGCGTCCAGCTCCCGGCCGGCCGGGCTGCTCACGTGGGCCAGCTGGACGGTGTGGCTGCCGTACACCTGGACGACCGCCGTGGTCCAGGTCGAGCCGAGGTCGCAGACCAGCACCAACGCTCCGGCCGGCAGGTTGTCGTCGGTCCGTGGGTCGAGCGCCGCGGCGACCGCGCTGCTGATGATCTCCACGTCGCGGAACCCGGCCGCCTCGCCGATGGCGATCATCATGTCCCGGCGGGGATCTCCGGGCAGGTAGTCGGCCGGTACGGTCAACGTCAGCCGGTCGATCGGGCCGAGACCGTGCAGTTGACGGGTCTCGTTGCCGACGACGGTGAGGTACGCCGTGAGCGCCTCGGCGCCGGTCACCTCGCGATGCTCCAGCCACATCGAGGCCTGTGCGTCCACGGCCCGTCGTGGTCCGTCGATGAAGCGCCGGGGCATGGAGCGCTTGCGGACTTCGGCCGGCGTGCCGACCAGGAACCCCTCGTCGGCCAGGCACACCGACGACGGCCAGCTCGCGGCTCCGCTGGCCGGCTCCTTGACCAGGGTTGTCTGGTCTGCGACGACCAGCGCCACCCGGGTGCCCGATGTTCCGACATCGACCGCCAGGATCGGCTCGGTCATGGTCACGCCCTCACCCTATGTCGGCGATTGATGGTCCTGGAAGCTCCGGCATAGTCTCCGCGAGCGCCGCCGCCGCGTCCACCTGGGCGATGGGCGCCGTTCGCCACGGATGATGGTGAACGTAACGGAAACTGCCGGTGGGTCAGCCACCGCCCCCGTGCGTTGGGTCACTATCGGCGCAAAGTCACTGCCCGAGTCGCTAAGCTGCGTCCCAGCGAGGGGGAGTAGCTCCCAACATCGTGGTCGACACACTGGTGCCGCGCACCCGGCCGCGGAGACCTGACGGCATCCGTCAGGTGGGCGAGACCTTCGACTCAGGCTGTAACAGCCGGGTCGAGGCCAACCTGCCCACGATCCGGCCCGACCGGATGTGAGGCACCATGGACGGTTTTCTGGCCGCCACCGCGATCAGTTTCGGCGTCATCTTCGTCGCCGAGTTGGGCGACAAGTCGCAGTTGATGGCGATGACCTTCGCCACCCGCTTCAAGATGTGGCCGGTGCTGATCGGTATCACGGCGGCGACCGCCGTGGTCCATCTGGTGTCGGTCGGCATCGGGTACGGACTGGGCGTGGCGCTGCCTACCGGCTGGATCTCCCTCGTCGCGGCCCTGGCCTTCTTCGGCTTCGCCATCTGGACGGTGCGCGGCGACTCGTTGAGCGAGGACGAGTCCCGGCAGGCGCAACGCACCACCCGCTCGGCGATCATTGCCGTGTTCGTCGCGTTCTTCCTGGCCGAGCTGGGGGACAAGACGATGCTCGCCACCATCACGCTGGCCACCCGGCATGGCTGGTTCGGCACCTGGCTCGGTTCGACGCTCGGCATGGTGGCAGCCGACGCGTTGGCGATCGTGGTGGGCCGGATGCTCGGCAAACGGCTGCCCGAGCGGGTGATCGCCTACGGGGCGGCGGTGCTGTTCGTGCTGTTCGGCTGCTGGCTGCTGGTCGAGGCGATCCTGGAACTGACCCGCTGAAACCGGCTGTCCATTGCGCGTGACAACAGGAGTGACAAGGGGTCGTCGTGGGTACCGTGGGCGGTATGGAGCACTTCACCATCGCCACCGTCGCTGAGCAGAGTCCGGACTTCCGTCGGGTGCTCTGGACCGGTGGACACACCCAGCTTGTGATCATGACAATCCCGCCGGACGGCGAGATCGGCGAGGAGGTCCACGAGGACATCGACCAGATCCTCACCTTCGTCAGCGGTGTCGGCGAGGCTGTGGTGTCCGGCCAGCGCCGTACCGTCGCGCAGGGCGACCTGGTGGTGGTCCCAGCCGGCCGGAAGCACAACTTCCGTAACACCGGGCCCAACCCGCTGGTCCTCTACACCGTGTACGGTCCGCCCGAGCACGCCGACGGTGCCGTGCACCGGACCAAGGAAGAAGCGGACGCGGCCGAGGAGTCCGGCCAGGACGAGCCACCCAACTCCTGACCGGCCTCCCGGGCACCAGCTCGGCCGGGCCCCGATATGCACATCGGGGCCCGGCTGCGCCGGTAGGCGGATCGGGGCGAGCCGGCAGACGGAATCGTCGCGGGTCAGCCCTCAGCGGTTCCGTTGAGCAGGGACGGATCCTGCCGGATCATCTCGGCGAGCCGGGCGGCCGGACTGCCGGGCGTGAACTCGGACCGGGGCGGCCAGTCCGGCGGGCCGCCAGCGGTGGGTACGCCGACCGTCGGCGACTCACCGAATCCCCCGGTGCTCGCAGACGCACCGTTGCCGGGGTGCCCGTGGACGTCGCCGGTGCCGTTCGGTGGGCGGCCGGCCGCCGGTGGTTGCCCAGTCGCGGTCGGGCCGTCGACGGTCACCTGGACCCGCCCGCCATGGTGGCCCACGGTGAAGTCGACCGCCTGACCACCGTCGACGAGCCGGACCTTCGCGGTCAGCCCCACGTGCCGCTCCACCACCTGACGAACCGCCGCAGCGATCTCCTGCGCCGCTGACGCCGTCCGATCGTTGCCCTGGCTCACCCGCTTGTTCAGCTGATCCCGACGGGCCAGCCGGGCGAGCGCGTCGTCCAGGTCACCACGCATCGGTCCCCTCCTCTGTCACCACCTCAGGATGGCTGACTCCTTACCGCTCGGTCCAGTGCCCGATCAAGGACCACCAGCAGGGCGTCGCGCACCGACAGCCGGTTGCGAGCGTCGAAGGCCACGACCGGGACCGCCCGGTCGGTCGCCAACGCCCACCTGACCTCGTCAATGCTATGACTAAGACGGCCGTTGAAGGTATTGACTCCCACAACGAACGGCAGCCCGGCCCGCTCGAAGTAGTCGACCGCGGGGTAACAGTCGTCGAGGCGTGAGCTGTCCACCACGACCAGTGCACCGAGCGCACCGCGGGCCAGATCGTCCCACATGAAGCCGAAGCGGGCCTGCCCCGGCGTACCGAACAGGTAGAGCTTGAGGCTATGGTCGATCGTCACGCAGCCGAAGTCCATCGCCACCGTCGTGGTGGTCTTGCCCGACTCGGGTCCGGGATCGTCCACGCCCACCGAGACGGCGGTCATCTCCGCCTCGGTGGTCAGCGGGGCGATCTCGGAGATGGCTCCGACCGTGGTGGTCTTGCCCACGCCGAAACCACCGGCGATCACGATCTTCACCGGGATGGGCGCGGTACGGGTCGCGGTTCGGCGTCGGGCGGCCGAGGGCGCTCCGGCGACGAGCGGCTCAGGAGATTGCACGTAGTCCACGGATCACTCGCAGGATGGTGTCGGCATCGGCAGAGGCTTCGAGGTCACTCACGTGGACGTCGAGGTGCTCGGTGGCCCGCAGGTCACCGACCAGCACCCGGGTCACGCCAAGGTGCAGCCCCAGCCGGGCGGAGATCTCCGCCACGGAGATCGGCTCAGCGGCGAGCGCGATGATCGCCCGCAGCTCGGGTGCCAGGCTGTGCACTGACGGGCCGGGGCGGAACAGGTCGGGTTCCCGTGAGGTGACCTGCGTCTCCAGCCCGATGTCCGGGTCTGCTCCGGTGACCCGACCCGAGGTGAGGACGAATGGTCGTAGTCCCGGGGTGCCGGCCGAGCCGTCGGGCACATCGGCCGCCGAGCCGGGATCGAAGCCACCGGAGACCCCGGCCGTCTCCGAGGTCCGGTCCAACGGTGAGGTACGCAGGTAGGGGCGGATCCGGGGTGGTCGGTCGACCGGTTCGTCCGCCCTGAACGGCGGTCGGGTCACGACTGGACGGAGTTCTTCAACTCGGCGATCAGCCGGGGAGTCAGCGCGCCACCCGCGCGTCCGGCGAACAATGTCATCTCGTATGCGATGGTACCGAGGCTCGCGGACCTGTCGGCGATCACACCGAGGACCGATCCGCTGCTGATCGAGCTGACCAGCAGATAGCCGTCCGCCATGTCCACCACCACCCGGTTCAAGGTGCCGAGCGAGTACCAATTGGCTGCTCCGCCGGCAAGGCTGGTCATCCCGGACACGACTGCGGCGAGTCGTTCGGCGTTGGCCCGGTCCTGGATCGCCGACATGGCCATCAGCAGCCCGTCGGAGGAGACCGCGATCGCTTCCCGTACGCCCGCGGTGCTGGAGGTGAACGAGTCCAGCAACCAGTTGAAGGTCTGGGCCTCGGCGCTGAGTGAGCCGTTTCCGGCGGCGGCGGGCACCGGGCGTTCCGCGGTGTCCGGGGTGAATGGACTGGTCATCAGATTCCTTTGTCCTGCTGCTGAGGATGTGCGGTGATCTCGGTGAGGGCACGCTGGACACCGGTTTCGAACTCGTCCAGGGAGTCCTTCGCGGCCTGTGGGTCCGGCGGCCCTGTCCGCCGGGATCGAACGGGCGCCGCTGGCGGCGTTTCGGGCAGGCTGGCACCCGGTACCCGTTGGATGAGCTGCGATGATTCGGCGGCCGTCGGCTCCTGCGCGACCTGCTGCTGCGCCCGCCGTACGCCGGCCTCGAACTCCTCCAACATCGCCTGGGCCGCCGCCGGGTCCGCCGGCGAGTTGCTGACCGCCGCCGGTCCGATGGCGACCGGGTGCTGGGCACCGGGCACGCGTTGCCGCAGCGGACCCCGGCCGCCGGGTTCGGCGGGTGTCGCCGGTCCGACCGGTGTCGGTTCCGGTTCGGCCGGCTCGGTCGACTGCTTCGAGAAGGCGTTCCACGGGCTGCCAGTGTCCATCGACCGGGTGGCCCGCTGCAGCGCCGACGAAGCGAGGTCGTCCGGGTCCGTCGTCGGGACCGCGACGCGGCCGCTGGACCGGGTCGGCAGTGCCCGAGTATCGGCCGGTGCCCCCGCGGTCCGCAGCGGTACCGGTGGGGTCGGTCCAGGTACTGCCGGCACCGGCGCGGCCGGCGCGGTCGTGGGTCGTCCCGATGCGGGCCGGGTAGCGGCGGGTGCTGCCACGTCGCGGCTGGCCACAATGAGTTCGGATCCGATGTCGACGGCTGCGGTGAGACCCCCGCCCGGAGTGGCATCGAGCGTGACCAGGATGCCGTGCCGCCGCGCCAGCCGGCCCACCACGAACAGGCCGAGGACCTCGGTGGGTACCAGGTCGAGCCGTTCCCGTCGGGTCAGCCGGGCATTCTCCTCGACCAGCCGTTCGGGCGACAGCCCGAGACCCCGGTCGATCACGCTGATCCGCAGTCCGTCCCCGATCGGCTCGGCGGTCACCGTGACCCGGGTGTGCGGCGGGGAGAAGACTGTGCCGTTCTCCATCAACTCGGCGAGCAGCAGCACCAGGTCCGCGATGATCGACGGCTGCAGGGAGTGCCCGGCCGGTGTCTGGACGTCCACCCGGGTGTAGTCCTCGATCTCGCCGAGAGCGAGCCGGACGACGTCGGAGACGGGTAACGGGGACATGTGTTCCTCGGCCCCGGTCGCCCCGGAGAGCACCACGAGGCTGCCGGCGTTGCGTCGCAACCGGCTGGAGACGTGGTCCAGCCGGTAGAGGTGCTGCAGCCGGTTCGGGTCGGTCTCCTCCCGCTCGAGCCGGTCGATGATGACCAGCTGGCGGCTCACCAGGTTGTAGGTGCGCCGTCCGACGTGGCCGAACATCTGCGCCACGTTGCGTCGGCTCGACACCTGCCGCTCGACGAGTCGCGCGGCGGTGCTCTGGACGCGTACGAAGGCCCGGGCGAGATCACCGATCTCGTCGTTGGCACTCACCTCGATCGGGTCGAGACGTACCGGATCCACCCGGACCGGGCCGTGTCGTTCCGATTCGTCGTCGACGACCCGGACCAGCTCCGCCTCGGCGATACGGGCCACGCGGTTCGCCGACGTGGTCAACCGGGCCAACGGCTGGGCGACCGATCGCGCCACGATCAGGCTCAACGCGACGACGGCGAACAGCACCAGCAGCACCGCGGCGACCACGCCGTACGCGGTGAGCAGGATCTGTTCCTGCCGCTGGGTGACCTCGGCGGTCACGTCGATGACGATCTTGCGTTCCACGAACCGGCCGAGCGCGATCAGCGACTCGAGCGACGGGAACAGGACCTCGACGGTCAGCCCGGCCAGCGCCTCGGCCGGGTCGGCGGAGAACCCCTCCTGCGCGCCGCTCTGCGAGTCGGCGGTGAAGCCGCTGCCGAGCCGTTGGTCCAGGGCCTGCCCGACCAGTGTGTAGAGCGCGGACTGGTCGGCGGTGGCGAACCGGTTGAGCCGGGCCGCGTTGTCCTGCGCCGTGACGAGGCTCATCGTGTACCGGGTGGCGGCCTGTGGACTAGGCGAGCCGACGACCAGCAGCATCTGGGTGGCACCCGAACTGATCGCGTGGTCGAGGCGCAGCACGGCGTCCAGCGCCACGATCTGTCGCCCTTGCGGGGTGGCGACGTCTGCCTGATCCACCAGCCGCAGTCCGTCGATGAGCCGGAGGATGAGGGCGGAGTACGTGTTCATCACCGCGTCGCTGTCCGCCGTGCGGCTCCGGACCGTGGCCCGTACCGCTGCGAGGTCGGCCACCGCCGTGACGGCTGCGGCCAGATCCGGGTCGAGCTGGTCGCCGAGATCGGTCTGGATGTCGGCGACCCGGTCGGTGACGATGGCCTCCTGCAGCACGAGTCGGGACCGGTCCACCGCGCCGAGCAGATACCCGATCGCGAGCAGCCGTTCCTGTTGGAGGTCCTGGGCCAGTGATCCGATCCGCCCGCCGATCTGCACCGCGCGTACGGTGTCGGCGGCCCGCCCGGCCAGCGCGGTCCGGTCGACGACGATCGGCACCGTCAACGCCGCAACGGCGATCAGCGGGATCATGACCAGCAGCGCCAGCTTCCCGCGGATGCGTAGCTTATCGAGCAGCAACTGTCGGCCCCCATCGTCCCGCGTCGGGAGCTGCCCGGCCGGCAGTGCCGCCGGGATGGGGCGGCACGGAGTCCAGCTCCGGCCAGCGGGACGGCTGATCCACCGCATCAGTGCGTTGGTCGGCCTCCCGATCCTGATGCCGGCCGCCGCCACCGGTTCTCGGCCTGCGGTTGGCGGAGCCGGTGCCGGACGGGCCCGACCGTCCGAGGTAGGTGATCACCGGCGGTGCGCAGGCCAGCGCGATGGCCAGCACAAGGGCGCCGACTGCCGACCACTGGGCACGCCGCAGTCCGTCGAGCCGGTCGCCGATCAGGTCGTCCAGCTCGTCGAGCATCGTGCCAGCGAGTTCGGCGGCCGAAACCTGCACCTCCCCGCGTAGCTGGACCAACTGGCTCAGGTCGGGGACTGCCGACTGCCGGCCGCCGGCCCCGGAGTCGTCGTCGGACTGACCACTGGTCAACTCGCTGGCGGCGGTGTTCAGCACGGTGCCGGCGGCGGCGATGGCGTCCATGCCGCGCCGGAACCGGTCGACCTGGGTCAGCAGATTGCTGCTCATGGTCCTGCTGTCGGTGCTCTCGACCGCAGCCTGCACGTTGCTCGCCAGGTCGTCGGCGGGCGAGAGCACGTCGGTGATCGAGCCGATCAGTTCGACCAGGGCCAGTGGGCGCTCCTGAGCCGGGCGGGTCGGTAGCAGTACGGCGAGGTCGGCGAAGCGTCCGGTCGCCACGATCGCCTCAGGCAGCTCCTCGGCTGCTCCGTCCTGCAGGTGGTACGCGTCGCCTTCCGGGTCGCGGACCAGGTTGGAGCCTTGCCGGACCCGGTCGTACTGGGCGAGGAGCAGGTCGGTCGCCTCCCGGTAGGCGGCGAAGGCCTCGACAGGCTCGTCGAACTGTCGACCGGAGAGCGCCTCGACGGCGGCTCGCAGGGCGGCCCACCGCTGCTGGGCGCGGAGCGAGGCGCCGATCTGCTCGTCGACCTCGATCACCGCAGCCAGGGCACGGTCGAGTGCCTCGTCGTCGACGGGCTGCCTGGCGACGGCCGCAGACTGGGCGTCGACCAGGGCAACGGTCAGACCGTTGAGCGCAGCGAGATACGACACACCTTCGCGTTCACGCTCGGCGAAGGCGATGTCGGCGGCGGTCCCGCGCCACAGCTGCACGAACAGCACGCAGACCGGCACGAGCACCAGAACGGCGATCGCCGAGCGTAGTAGTGGTCCATCGAGCCGTCGCCTGCGGCGTACGGCATCGTCTGTGGGTTGCATCGCCCACCCCCCTGGCGGTCGCATCGAATTGCGGTGAGCAGTCTGACCGGCGCGTCGTGGCTATCGCGCCGCTGTGCCCACCGGCAGGGAAAGATAGATGGCGTATCGCCGGGTGGGAACCGTCCGTGAGGCTTCTGGTAGCGCACCGTACGGCTAGGTTCAACGCAATGCAATTAAACCACTACATTGAGTGAAATTGTTCGATGCTGCGGGTGGTTTCCGGGTGAATTGCCTGCTATATCGGAACCAACGGCATCTGCGGTTAGTCGGCCAAATGGTTATTGGTATCGGCCGGAGTGTCGGATCGGCGCTTGTCGACACATCCTTGGCTACTATCGGGTAATGGTCACGTCGTCGAGGTGTCGCCGGGCACCGAGTCGTCGTCCTCGGTGGCGAGCAGATCCAGAACCAGCGCTGCGGTCCAACTGAATGCCGCCGAACCTACTCCGTCGCCGCTGACCGGATGGAAATACTCGTAGTAGCCGGATTTGCGGACAAGTTCGAGCATCGCAGTACGCAGAGTGTCTGCCTGGGCGGTGCGGCCGTGCTCTCGCAGCCCTCGCCAGAGCAGCCAGTTGATGTTGATCCAGACCGGTCCCCGCCAGTACCGGACCGGATCGAAGTCGGCGGCGGTCCGGTCGTAGCTGGCCACCGGCATGGTCGCCGACATCCCGAACCGGGCCGAGGAGGCCGATTCGACGAGTGCCGCCACCCGCTGCCCGGGAAGGTCCGGCAGGATCAGCGGCAGCAGCCCGTTCACGCACCGGGCCGGGCTGAGTCGGCCGGTACGGACGTCACGTGTGTGGTACATCCCGGTGTCCGGGTTCCACAGCCGGGCGCCGATCGCCCGAGTGATCCGCCGGGCCCGCGCCAGATGGACCGCCGGGTCGGCGCCGACGACGGTGGCTATGTCGGCGAGGGCGTGCTCGGCGGCGCCCAGCAACGCGTTGAACCCCGGACACTCCACGACGAAGTCGTGCCGTTCGGTGAGCGCGTCGTCGCGGTAGCCACCGTCGCGGTACGCCAGTGCCAGTGCGACGAACCGGGCGTAGTCCTCGTCGGTCGGTCGGTGGGCCGCGGCCGCCACCCGGTTGTCGTGCCGCTGGCGCCCGGCGAGCACCCGCAGATCGGTGGGGACCGCCGCCAGTGCCTCGTCCCAGGCCGGGCTGTTGTCCAGCCCTGACTCCCACGGGTGCACGATGGCCGCCAGCCCGCCGCCGCCGGCGTCGCGGCTGCCGAGCAGATAGTCCTGGGCCGCGACCAGTCGCGGATAGAACCAGCGGAGTTCGGCCTGCGCACGTTCGTTCGGTGCCCGCCGGTAGATCTCCCGGACCGCGAGGGCGTGCGCGGGCGGCTGCACGATCCCCGTACCGTCCGGGTGGCCGGGGCGGCGCAGCGGCACCTGCCAGAAGTCCGGGCCGGGGAAGTAGGCCCGATCGGCCACGTCAGGGTCGAAGACGATGTGCGGTACGCGACCGTCCGGCCACTGCGCCCGGAAGAGGCTACGCAGATCCTGCCATGCCCGGTCGGGATCGACCCTGGCCAGCCCGACGCTGATGAAGGCGGCGTCCCAGCTCCACTGGTGCGGATAGAGCGAACGTGACGGCACGGTGTAGGTGCGCGACCAGTTGGCGTCGAGCACCGCCCGGGCGAGGTGCCAGATGTCGTGTGACGTCCGTTCGGAGAACTCCGCCGAATCGACCGGATCGACTGGTGCGGCCGTGGTCGTCGTGGTCCCCGGGGTGGTAGGTGCCGACGTCGGGGTGGTGCCGATGTTGCCCATGATTCCGTCCTGTCCCATGTCCGGCCCGTACGCGCTGGTAGCCGGACTACCGCCGAGGTGACGGTAACGACGAATGTACGTGCGGTGAACATCATGGGCTGTCGCCGCCAGCGGCGGTAGGGTCTGGTCGGCTAGCGGACGATGAGTCGTCCGGTCAATGCATATGGGCAGGTCGGTGCGGGTAGGTGACGACCATGGCAGCAGATGGTGAGCGGTCCGCGGTGACTCTCGTACCCGGCGTGGACATGCCGATGCTCGGCTTCGGTACCTGGCAGGCGACCGGCGACGCGGGCTATCGGGCGGTGCGGGCCGCCCTGGATGCCGGCTACCGGCACCTGGACACCGCCACGATGTACGGCAACGAAGCGCAGGTCGGTGCGGCGATCAAGGACAGCGGGCTTGCTCGTCAGGACGTCTTCGTCACCACCAAGCTCCCGCCCGATCGGGTCGGTCAGGAGACGCGGACACTGGCCGAGAGCCTGGCGGCGCTCGGTACCGATCACGTGGACCTGTGGCTGATCCACTGGCCGCCGCGGGCCGGTGCCGGGGTGTCCACCTGGCGGGAGTTCATCGCCCTGCGGGACGCGGGTGCGGCGCGGGCGATCGGGGTCAGCAACTACAGCCTGGAACAGATCGACGAGTTGACCGAGCGGACCGGAGTCGCCCCGGCGGTCAACCAGGTGCCGTGGGCACCGGCGATGCACGACGAGCGCATGCTGGCCGAGCATCAGCGACGGGGCGTCGTGGTCGAGGGCTACAGTCCGTTCAAGAACACCGACCTCGACGATCCGGTGTTGACCCGGGTCGCCCGCCGGCACCGGGTCAGCGCCGCCCAGGTGGTGCTGCGGTGGCATCTGCAACACGGCATCGTGGTGATTCCCAAGTCGGTGACGCCCGAGCGGATCGCCAGCAACCTGGACGTCTTCGGGTTCACCCTCACCGCGGACGAGATGTCCGCCATCGACGACCTGCGGGACTGACCGGCCCGACCGCCGCCGTCTCCCACCTGAGTCGCGCCCAGGGGGGAGACGGCGTCGGGCGGTCAGCCGGTGGCGCAACGGGTGCCGTTGAGCGTGAAGCTCGTCGGCGACGAGTACGACCCGCTGTACGTGGCCTGGTAGCCGAAGGACACGGTGGCGTTCGGTGCCAGGGTGCCGTTCCAGCTGAAGTTGCGCGCGGTCACCGAGGTGCCACTCTGCGAGACGGTGGCGTTCCACGAGTTGCTGATCGTCTGCCCGGCCGGCAGTTGGTACGCCAGGGTCCAGCCGTTCAGCGTGCTGCTACCGGTGTTGGTGATGCGTACGTCCGTGGTGTAGCCGTTGTTCCAGGTGTTGGGGGTGTAGCTGACCCGGCACGCGCCGGTGCCCGGCGGGGGCGGGCTGATCGGCGGCGCCGTCGTGGGCGGTGCGGTGGTCGGCGGCGTCCCTCCGGTGTTGACCGCCGCCGAGAACGAGTTGACCCTGAGGCCGGCGCCGCCGTTCCACGGCTCGAACCCGGCCTGGACGCTGGTCAGATACCAGGAGTTGCTGATCTGTCCCCGGTTGCGGACGTCGGCGACGAAGTCCATGACGTTGAAATTCCAACTGGTGATCGACGACGGGGCGAGGTAGGAGACCACGTTGTTGGCGCCGTTGCTGCCGGTCCAGACCTGCCAGTTGCGGCCGGCGACGGTGGCGTTGCCGACCGGCGAGCCGATCGGCTGGATGGAACCCTGCCGGTGGAACCAGATCATGATCTCCATCTGGCTGACCCCGTTCGTGCGCGGCGTGGGGTCCAACCAGATGTCGAACGAGGCGTTGTAGGTGCCGGAGCTGACATAGGTGTAGTTGATGCTCGTCGGTGCGCTGCCGATCCGGCTGACCTGCATCGGCAGGTTCGTGCCGGGGGAGCAGTTGGTGTAGTGGCAGCCCAGGTAGACCGACGGGTACGACACCGGTGCGCCGTTGGTCGGCGAACTGCCCTGCTGGGAGGTCACCGCGAAGCCGGTGCTGGTCACGTTGATGCACTGCTGGGCGGTCGTGCCCCAGCGGTTGTTCTGCACCACGTAGCGACCTTGGATCGTGGTGGTGCCGTACTGCTCGCAGATCACCGTGTCGGCCTGGGCGGGCGCGGCGGTGACGACGGCGAGGACGCCGCCAGCGAGCAGCAGCGCCGCTGCTGCTCCGGCGCGGATCGGACGTCTCATGGTGCTCCTTCGATGTCCGGGGGGAGAGAGACGGTGGGTGCGAAAACAACGCCACGGGAGCGCTCCCATAGACGCTAGTCGATGATTGTGTGCCTGAGAAGAGTCGGCGACGGGAGAGCGGGAACTGACCGCGGATCGGGGGCCTGCCGGTGGATCGGAGGCCGAGTCGCACGGCTGAATCAGGAGGTGATCAGCGCGCCGGCGGACCTGATCTGCCCGGCCGCGCTCCGCAACGCCTCGACGATTCGGGCCTCGATGGTCGCGTCGACCCTGGCCGTGGGGATGGACAGGCTGATCGCGTCGGTCGCCGGGCGACGCAGCGGCATCGCCATCGCGACGCAGACGATGCCCTCGGTGTTCTCCTCGCGGTCGACCGCGTAGCCGCGCTCGCGTATCTCGGCCAGCGCGGTCCGCAGGGTGGCCGGATCGTCGATCGTCTGCCGGGTCATCCGGTGCAGCGGCCAGGCCAGCACCCGCTCGACGGTGTCGTCGGGGTGCTCGGCGAGCAGGGCCTTGCCCAACGCGGTCGCGTGGGCCGGCAACTGTCGGCCGATCGCGCTGTACAGCCGCAGTGGGTGCACCGACTCGCGTTTCGCCAAGTAGACGACGTGCGGCCCGTCCAGCCGGCCGAGGTGGACGGTCTCGCCGAACTGTCCGGCCAACCCGTCGAGTACGGCGTCGAGCAGGCTGACGGTGTTGTCGGCGGTCAGGTAGGCGGCACCAACCTGCAGCGCGCGTACCCCGAGTCCGAACCGGGTGCCGGTGGGATCGGCCTCCACCCAGCCGCGCTGCGTCATGGTGCGCAGGATTCCGTGCAGGCTGCTCTTCGGGATCCCCAGCAGCCGCGCCAGATTGCCCAGGGACTGCCGGTCGGGTGCGGCGGCCAGGGCTTCCAGCACCGCCAACGTCCGGCCGGCGGACTTCACCGGCTGGAACCCGTCGTGCACCGCCATGGGCGTCACTCTAGCCACGCCGTCGGTCGGGTTGACAGTATCGATGCCCCGAGTATGGTCACATACGTGACCGATGTTCAAGACAGTGAACGCACTTCTGTCGTTGCGCCGGTGGCCGACGCGGACGTCGCTTCCGTGATCGGTGCCGCCCGGATCCTCCCGGTCGTCGTGCTGGCCGACCCGGCCGGCGCGGAGCCGCTGGCTGACGCCCTGCTCGCCGGTGGGCTGCGTACCGCTGAAGTGACCTTCCGGACCGCGGCGGCGGCCGACGCCATCGCGGCGATGGCGACCCGCCCGCAACTGCTGGTCGGAGCCGGCACGGTGCTGACCGTCGAGCAGGTCGACCGGGCGGTCGAGGCCGGGGCCCGGTTCGTGGTCAGCCCCGGCTTCGGACCCGCCGTGGTGCGTCGTTGCCAGCAGTTGGGCGTGCCGGTCTTCCCCGGGGTGTCCAGCGCGACCGAGATCCAGTTGGCCCTCGACGCGGGACTCGACACGGTGAAGTTCTTCCCCGCCGAGCAACTCGGCGGGATCGGCATGGTCGCCGCGCTCGCCGCGCCGTTCCGGTCGGTCCGGTTCATCCCCACCGGCGGCGTCACCACCGCGAACCTGGCCGGCTATCTCGCCCACCCGGCGGTCCTCGCCGTCGGCGGCACCTGGATGGTCGCTCCCCGGCTGCTCGATGCGGGTGACTGGGCCGAGGTGACCCGGCTGACCGCGGCCGCCGTCGACGCCGCCCGGTCCGCCGCCCAGCCGTGACCGATTCGCCCTGCCCCCGATGAGGAGTCACGACATGTCCGGACAGTCCGCCGCCGGCGGGAGCCCGCTGCACCCCCGCCCCGCCGAGGAATGCCGCTACGACCTGGTGTCGCTCGGCGAGATCATGTTGCGGCTGGACCCGGGGGAGGGGCGCGTTCGCACCGCCCGTAGCTTCCGGGTCTGGGAGGGCGGTGGCGAGTACAACGTCGCGCGCGGCCTGCGGCGCTGCTTCGGCCTGCGGACCGCCGTGGTCACCGCGTTCGCCGACAACGAGGTCGGGCGGTTGCTGGAGGACCTGGTCCTGCAGGGCGGGGTCGACACCTCGTACGTGCGGTGGGTCCCCTACGACGGACTCGGGCGCAGTGTCCGCAACGGACTGAACTTCACCGAGCGCGGGTTCGGGGTGCGCGGCGCGGTCGGCACCTCCGATCGCGGCCACACCGCCGCCAGCCAGCTGCGACCCGACGACGTCGACTGGGAGCACCTGTTCGGCACCCTCGGCGTCCGCTGGTTGCACACCGGCGGTATCTACGCGGCGCTGTCGCAGACCACCCCGGACACCATCGAGGCGGCGATGTCCGCCGCGCGCCGGCACGGCACGATCATCTCGTACGACCTGAACTACCGGCCGAGCCTGTGGAAAGCCATCGGCGGCCAGTCCCGGGCGCAGGAGGTCAACCGGCGGCTGGCCCGCTACGTCGACGTGATGATCGGCAACGAGGAGGACTTCACCGCCAGTCTCGGCTTCGAGGTGCCGGACACCGACGCCAGCCTCGCCGAGCTGGAGGTGGCGAACTTCCGGCGGATGATCACCGAGACGACCCGGGCGTACCCGAACTTCAAGGTGGTGGCGACGACGCTGCGTACGGTGCGATCGGCGACGCGCAACGACTGGGGTGCGATCGCCTGGTCGGCGCCGACCGGCTTCGTCGAGGCCACCCACCGGGCCGGGCTGGAAATCATGGACCGGGTCGGCGGTGGCGACAGCTTCGCCTCCGGGCTGGTCTACGGCCTGCTGGAGAAGGGGGATCTGGCGGTGGCCGTGGAGTACGGCGCGGCGCACGGGGCGTTTGCGATGACCACTGCGGGTGACACGTCGATGGCCAGTCTCGACGAGGTGGCCGCGTTGGTCGGCGGCGGCGGCGCACGGGTGCGTCGCTGAGGGTCCCGCGAAGACCGTTGACCGGTTAAGATTTTCACGGGTGGATGTTGCCAGCATTGCCCGGGGTGTCAGCTATGGCGTCGAATTGGCGGTTCGGGCCTGAGCTGAGGTTCCTGGGGTTGGTGCCCTACCTTCAGAGGCTGTGTCCGGGTTTCCGGGGGTGCCACAACAGCAAGCTCTGCGCGGAACGGACAGGGCGGGATGGGCCTACCGCAGGCAGCGTCGCCGGCAGTAGTCTCTTGGCTTCAATGAGTGTCTATTCCCCCGGAGGCGGCGCGGACTATGGCTCAAGCACCCGTGCGCGTGCTCGTCGTCGGCGCCAGTGTCGCCGGATTGGCGACCGCCCGCGCGTTGCGGTTGGCTGGTCTACGGCCCGAAGTGGTGGAGAAACTGGTGCCGTCCGTCGTCGCCGGCGCTGGCATCTTTCTCCCCGGTAACGCGATCCGGTCGCTGCGGGACCTCGGTCTGGACAATCCGTTGCGTCCACTCGGTGCGGTCATCCGGCATCAGCGGTTCCTCGACTCGACCGGTGACGAACTCTGCGCGGTCGACCTCGAACGGCTCTGGCAGGGCGTCGGTGAATCGCGGGCCCTGCCCCGCGCCGACCTGCATCAGGTGCTGCTCACCGGCGCCGGTGGCGAGGTGCGGTTCAACACCGAGGTGCGGGACCTGGAGGTCGGCGACGAGACCACCAAGGTGGCCTTCGGTGACGGATCCCACGCCGAGTACGACCTGGTCGTCGGCGCCGACGGCCGGCGGTCGGCGATCCGCCGGCTCGCCGGCCTCGGTGGTGCCCCGCGTCCGGTCGGCCAGATCGCCTACCGCAGCGTGATCACCGGCGGCCCGAAGATCACCGATTGGACCGCGCTGCTCGGCCAGCGATCCGGGATCGTGCTCAGCCCGATGGGGTACGGACGGATCTACCTCTACGCCGACGAGCCGCTGCCGGCGGGAGCCGCGCCGCCGGGCGACCCGCTGGTCCGGCTGCGGGAACTGTTCGGCGGCTACGGCGGACCGGTGCCGGCGCTGCTCGACGCGGTGGAGAAGGTTCAGGTGGCGGTCACCGACGAGGTGGAGCTCGGCAGCTGGTCACGAGGCAACGTGGTCCTCGTCGGGGACGCCGCCCACGCCACCGCGCCGACGCTGTCCCAGGGGGCGGCGATGGCCTTCGAGGACGCGCTGGTCCTCGCCGAGACGCTGCGTACCCATGCCACGGTCACCGAAGGGCTGGCCGGGTACGAGAGCCGCCGTCGGCCGCGTACCCAGTGGGTGCTGGACCGGACCCGGGACCGGGACCGGACCCGCGACGTGGCGCCGGGCCTGCGCGACCCGCTGCTGCGGGCCAAGGGCGGCCGGATCTTCCAGGAGCACTACCGGTTGCTCGTCGACCCGGTGTGAGCTTCCGGCCCGCGCCGGGCACCCGGTGTGTGGAGCGCCGGTGATCGGGGACTATCCTGCCTGCGAGGCACGGCCAGCGGATCATCAGCGGGTGCCGTGGGATTGACGAGAACCGGAGGCCATTCGTGACCACCGTCGCACCGAAGCCGATCGCCACCCGGCCCTTCCCGGTCCGGGAGCCGGTACGGGGCTCGGCCATGGCGCGGCTGCTGCGCACGACCGACGCGAAGCAGATCGGGATCATGTACATGATCACCGCCTTCGCGTTCTTCATGATCGGTGGCCTGATGGCGCTGATCATGCGTGCGGAGCTGGCCCAGCCGGGGATGCAGTTCCTCTCCGCGGAGCAGTACAACCAGCTGTTCACGATGCACGGCACGATCATGCTGCTGTTCTTCGCGACGCCGATCGTGTTCGCCTTCGCGAACTACGTCACCCCGATCCAGATCGGCGCGCCGGACGTCTCCTTTCCCCGGCTGAACAGCTTCGCGTACTGGCTGTACCTGTTCGGTGGCACGCTCGCGATGGGCGGCTTCCTCACCCCCGGCGGTGCCGCCGACTTCGGCTGGTTCGCGTACGCGCCGTTGAGCAGCGTCGAGCACTCGCCCGGCGTCGGCGCGAACATGTGGATCGTCGGCCTGGCGATCTCTGGTCTGGGAACCATCCTCGGCGCGGTCAACATGATCACCACGATCCTGACGCTGCGCGCGCCCGGCATGACGATGTTCCGGATGCCGATCTTCACCTGGAACATCCTGGTCACCAGCCTCTTGGTGATCATGGTCTTCCCGCTGTTGGCCGCCGCGCTGTTCGCGCTGGCCGCCGACCGGATGCTCGGCGCGCACGTGTACGCCCCGGAGACCGGTGGCCCCCTGCTCTGGCAGCACCTGTTCTGGTTCTTCGGCCATCCCGAGGTGTACATCGTCGCGCTGCCGTTCTTCGGCATCATCAGCGAGGTCATCCCGGTCTTCTCCCGCAAGCCGATTTTCGGATACAAGGGCCTGGTCGGCGCGACCATCGCGATCGCGGCGCTGTCGATGAGCGTCTGGGCGCACCACATGTTCGCCACCGGCGCGGTGCTGCTGCCCTTCTTCAGCTTCCTGAGTTTCCTGATCGCCGTGCCGACCGGCATGAAGTTCTTCAACTGGATCGGCACCATGTGGCGGGGCCAGATCAGTTTTGAGACACCGATGCTTTGGGCGATCGGCTTCCTGGTCACCTTCCTCTTCGGTGGCCTCTCGGGCGTACTGCTGGCCAGCCCGCCGATCGACTTCCACGTCTCGGACTCGTACTTCGTGGTGGCGCACTTCCATTACGTGCTCTTCGGCACGATCGTGTTCGCGGTCTTCGCCGGCATCTACTTCTGGTTCCCGAAGTTCACCGGCCGGATGCTCGACGAGCGGCTCGGCCGGGTGCACTTCTGGCTCACCTTCCTCGGATTCCACACCACCTTCCTGGTGCAGCACTGGCTCGGCAACGAGGGCTTCCCCCGCCGGTACGCCGACTACCTGGCCACGGACGGCTTCACCACGCTCAACATGATCTCCACGATCGGCTCGTTCATCACCGGAATCTCGACGCTGCCGTTCCTCTACAACGTGTGGAAGTCGTACAAGGCCGGCCCGCTGGTCGACGTCGACGACCCGTGGGGCCACGGCAACTCCCTGGAGTGGGCGACCAGCTGCCCGCCGCCGCTGCGCAACTTCGACCGGATGCCCCGGATCCGCTCCGAGCGGCCGGCGTTCGACCTGAAGTTCCCGGAGCTGGCCGCCGGTCATCAGTCGGTCGCCGGCCCGCCGGAGGGTGGTGCCAAGCCGTTGAGCAGCGAGTCCGACGGTGGCGCCAGCTACCAGGAGGACACCGCCAGCAACCTCGACAAGAGCTGACCGGGCCGGCGGAGCTGGACGACCAGCATCGGCAGTGCGAAAGCCAGGCCAGCGCAGCCGATCACGACAAAGCCCCACGCCGGGGTGCTCGCGTCGATCACCGCACCGGTGAGCGGGGCGCCGACCGCCATCCCGACGGTCATCGCTGAGCCGTGCAGTCCCATCGCCTCGCCGCGTACCGCCGCCGGCGCGAGCCGGCTGACCGCGTCGGACGTCGCGGCGATCGTCGGCGCGCAGAGCAGGCCGGCCGGCAGCAGAGCCACGCCCAGCAGCCACCAGCTGCCGGTGCCGAGCCCGACCGGGATGGTGGCCACCGCCAGCATCACCATCAACCCGACCGGCGGCACCGACCGGCGGGCGGCCCCGTAGGCGAACCCGCCGACCAGCGAGTACCCGCCCCAAGCGGCGAGCACGATGCTGGTCCAGACCAGTTGGTCGCTTTCCTGCAGGGCGGCGATCAGCGCCACGTCGGTGCCCCCGAGCACCAGGGTCGAGGCCGCACCGACCGCGAGGATCCCGGCCAACCGTGGGGTGAGCCACTCGCGGCGAGGGAGGCGGACCCCCGCCTGCGGCGGCTGCTCGTGCCGGGCTCGGATCGGCGGGTTCATGGCGATCAGCAGCGCCCCGGCGGCGATCAGGCCGCCACCGACCCCGAGCATCGCGGCCGGTGGCGAAACCGCCGTCGCCAGCAGGACCGCCAACGCCGGCCCCATCATGAACGACAGCTCGACGGACATGGAGTCCAACGCGTACGCGGGGCGTCGCTGCGCCGGTGGGACCAGCGCGGCCAGCGACTGCCGGATCACCGAGAAGACCGGCAGGCCGGCCAGCCCGGCGACGGCCGCGGCAACCAGCAGCCAGTGGTACGGCAACGCCGGTGCCACGGCCCAGAATGCGCCCTGGGCGCAGATCGAGCCGAGAATCACCGGGCGTAGGCCGTGCCGGTCGACCAGCCGGCCCAGCAGCGGTGCGCCGATCGCCGACCCGACGGTCAGCGCGGTGCCGACCAGACCGGCCGCCGCGTAGCCGCGATCCAGCTCCAGCACCACGTGGAGGGTGAGTGACACGCCGGCGGCGGTGCTCGGCAGCCGGGCCAGTACCGACAGGGCGAGCAACCGGGCGACGCCGGGCAGCGCGAGCGCCTCCCGGTAAGGAGTCAGAGTCATCGGGTGTGTTACCTCCGGCGGCATGATGCCCGCCGGGTGCGACAACCGCCAGCCAGTTTCGCGCCGGGTCGGACCGAGGTCAGCTCGGGCGCAGCACCGGCGTGCCGGTCAGCAGAACCCCGGCGGTACGCATCGTGTCCAGTGCCACCTCGGTGGTGTCGCGGGCCACCCCGGCGGTCAGGTCCAGCAGCACCGTGGTGTCGAACCCGGCGCGGGCGGCGTCCAGCGCGGTGGCCCGGACGCAGTGGTCGGTGGCGATGCCGACGACGTCCACCCCGGTGACGCCGCGCTCGCGCAGCCAGCCGGCCAGCTCGGCACCGTCGTCGGTGCGGCCTTCGAAACCGGAGTACGCGGCCGCGTGCCGACCCTTGTGGAAGACCGCCTCGATCGACGTGGTGTCCAGCCCGGGATGGAAGTCCTCGCCACCGGTGCCGACCACGCAGTGCGCCGGCCAGGAGTCGACGAAGTCCGGCGGGTCACCGAAGTGCGCGCCCGGGTCGATGTGGAAGTCCTTGGTCGCCACCACGTGCCGCCAGCGCAGCGGTGGCGCCTCGGCGACGGTCCGTGAGATCGCAGCGGCCACCTCCGACCCGCCGCCGACCGCCAGTGAACCGCCCGTACAGAAGTCGTTCTGTACGTCGACGATGATCAGTGCGCGATGCATGGTCGGTCCTTCCGGTGGCTCTGCTGATCGGCTGGTGGCGCTACTGGTCGGCGGGCACGATGGTGACCGGGATGGCCGGATCCCCGGCGGAGAGCTTGAGCCCTTCCCACGGTATCGAGATCAGGCAACGGCGCAGATGTTCCCGGGACTGCGCCAGCGGCGGCCGGTCCAGAGGCTCGCCGGCGGCGACGAACGACCGCTGCAGCGCCCGGTCACCGTTGACCCGGTCCGGTACGCCCTGGGAGACGACGATCTCCTCGGTGGCGGTGCCGGTCGGCTTGTGCCGGCGTATCGCCACCTTCCGGCCTCCGACGGTGGCCTTGTTCTCGGAGCGCTTGACCACCGGTCGGCCCTCGACCTCGACCAGTTTGTAGACCAGGCCGGCGGTCGGTGCGCCGGAACCGGTTACCACGGCGGTGCCGGCGCCGTACATGTCGACGGGCTCGGCGGCGAGCGCCGCGATCGCGTACTCGTCGAGATCACCCGAAACGACGATCTTGGTTTCGGTGGCGCCGAGTGAATCGAGCAGTTCCCGCGACTGCTGCGCCAACACCGAGAGATCGCCGGAATCGATCCGGATCGCCCGCAGCTCGGGTCCGGCGACCTCGATCGCGTTGCGGATGCCCTGGCTGATGCTGTACGTGTCGACCAGCAACGTGGTGTCGTGACCGAGGGTCGCCACCTGGGAGGCGAAGGCGGCCCGCTCGTCGTCGTGCAGCAGGGTGAAGGCGTGCGCGGAGGTGCCGGCCGTCGGGATGGCGTGCCGCGCGCCCGCCGCCAGGTTTGACGTCGCGGTGAAGCCGGCCAGGTACGCCGCCCGGGCAGCGGCCACGGCGGCCTCCTCGTGGGTGCGCCGGGAACCCATTTCGATCACGGCACGGCCCCGCGCGGCGGTCACCGCCCGCGCCGCCGCTGCGGCGATCGCGCAGTCGTGGTTGAGCACCGACAGCACCAGCGTCTCCAGCAGCACGCATTCGGCGAAGGTGCCGGAGACGGTGAGGATCGGTGAGTTGGGGAAGAACAGTTCGCCCTCGGCGTACCCGTCGATGTCGCCGGTGAAGCGGTAGTCGGCCAGCCACCGCGCCGTGTCGTCGGCCACCACACCCCGGTCCCGTAGGTGGCCGATGGTGTCCGCGTCGAAGCGGAAGTCCCGGATCAGGTCGATCAGCCGGCCGGTGCCGGCGACCACCCCGTAGCGGCGGCCGGTCGGCAGCCGCCGAGCGAACACCTCGAACACGCAGTGCCGGTGCGCGCTGCCGTCGGCCAGCGCGGCGGCGAGCATGGTCAGCTCGTAGTGGTCGGTCAGCAGCGCGGGACTGGAGCTGGTCACCCGGCAACTGTACGGTCGCCGGGACGGCCCGGTCCGGGCTGGCCCGGCACTGTGCCGCCCACTGCGTCCGGTAGGGCGCGCAGCGCGCCGGCCAGCTCCGTCCGCCCGGTCACCCCGAGCTTGCCGTACGCCCGTTGCAGGTGGTTCTCCACCGTCCGGATCGACAGGAACAGCTGATCGGCAATGTCCCGGCTGGCCACGCCGGCTGCCGCCAGCTTCGCCACCTGGTGCTCCCGGTCGGTGAGGTTGGGCTGTCCGGCCAGCAGCGCCGGGGTCTGCACGTCGGCGCAGCGCGCCAGCAGTTCGCCGAGCAGGAGGTTGGTCTGCCCGACCAGCGACGAGCGGGCCACCCGCAGCCGGTGGACCGCCATCGCCGCCGCTTCCGCGGCGAACAGGTGCAGCCCGAGTGCGGCGAATCCGTTCGCGGCGCGCAGCAGTTCACCGTGCGGGCCATTGGTCGTGCCCCGGGCCTGGCGCAGGATCAGCGCCGGCAGCGAACCCTCGACGAGGTCGCTGAGCTCGGCCAGCCGGTCCACGGCCAGGTCGGCCCGGCCCAACCGGACCAGGTCGTGCAGCACCACGAGCTCGTGCCCGGCGAAGCCGTCGGTGCGCAGCCGGGCGGCCAGCTGGCGCAACATGTCGACGGCACCGGGCAGGTCGCCCTCGGCGACGGTCACCCAGCAGCGGGCCTGTTCCCGCCACGGATACAGGATCGACATGCCGGGCGCCTGCGCGCGGTCGGAGTCGGTCATCGCCGCCGCGGCTGCGGCCGGCTCGCCGCGCAGCGCGGCGGCGTGCGCGCGTTCGGCGTGGGCCAGCCCGGCGAACACCCGCCCGGTGGCGAGCATGGCGCAGGCCTGCAGGCTGTGCCGCATCGCGTCGTCGAGCCGACCACGGAGCCGGGCCGCCTGTGCCCGGACCACCGACAGGTAGCCCGAGCCGAGCCGGAAGTCGCCCGCGTCGGCCAGATCGGCGAACTCCTCGGCGACGATCGCGTCGATCCCGGCCAGGTCACCGGCGAGCACCAGTCTGGTACCGCGGGCCAGCTCCATGGCCAGTTGCAGGTAGGGCAGCTCGGTCCGCCAGCGGGGCGCGTCGGCCTCTACCCGGGCGATCGCCCGCCCGCTGCCGGTCAGGTCGCCCTGCGCGGCCTGCAGATGCGCGATCGTGCACTGGGCCAGCCCGTGCGCCGCATGACTGGCGGCCGGTCGGTCGAGCACCGCGCGGGCGAGCCGGAGCGCGGCGTCGCACTCCAGCCGGTGCAGCCGCATGATCGCCTCGAACGAGTTGACCCGGGCCCGGTCGGCCGGGTCGGACAACTCGCCGGCTCCGTCGGCCATCTCGTCGATGGTGGACTCCTGGCCGAGTCCCCAGTAGGCGACCAGGCCGAGCACCATCAACCAGCGGCTTCGCCGGTCCTGGCTGGTCACCTCGGTGCGGGCTGACTCCAGAGTGGTCAAAGCCTGCTCCGGCTCATCGCGGAACATCAGGATGGTCGCCATCAACTCGGCGGCGTCGAATCCGCCGCCGGCGGTCAGCGCCCGGTCGGCCAGCCGGTCGGCCAGCGGGATGTCGTATCCGGCGAATGCCTGCGCGGCGGCGGTGAGCAGCACAGTCGGGTCGTTGGCGGTGTCCGACTCCAGCCGCCAGACGGCGACCCGCAGCAGGTCTTCCCGGCGGCGCGAGCCGGTTGTCTCGACCAGGGTGGCGAGTTGAGCCTGCAGCCGCTGTGCCCGGGATACCGGGCAGCGGCGACGAACCACCTCGCTGTACAGCGGATGAGCCATGCTGACGTCGTGCCGGCGGTCGTCGACGTCGACCCGGATGAGGCCGCGCTCCTCGGCGGCTTCCACATCGTGCTGTTGGCTCGCCTTCAGCAGCAACCGCAACCCGATCGGCTGGCCGAACGCGACGAGTTCGACGATCGCGCGGACCTGCGGGCTGAGCTGGCCGATCCTGGTGTCGATCAGGCCGGTGAGACTCGGTGCCAGCTCCAGCCGCCCGGTCCACCGCCAGACCCCGTACGTCTGGGTCAGTTCATGGCCGGACTGGGCGGCGATGATCAGCTCGCGGAGCAGCAGCGGGTTGCCTCCGGACAGTCGCCACAGTCGTTCGGCGGAGGCCGGGTCGAGTGGCCCGCCGAGCAGTTCGGCCAGCAGCCCGGTGGTGTCCTGGAAGCTCAGCGGGGCGAGTTCGTCGTGTTCGACCAGGTCGTCGGCCCACAGGGCACGGATCGGTAGCGGTACCGGTTCGCCGCTGCGCAGCGTTCCCAGCACAGTGGCCTGTCCGGATCGGGCGATCAGGTTGGTCACTGCGGCCGAGGTGGGGTCGAGCAGGTGCGCGTCGTCGATGGCCAGCACGATGGGCCGGCCGGCGGCGCGCTGGCGCAGCGACTCGACGGCCCACCGAAGCAGCGCGGACGGCGACAGCCCTGGTGGCTGCTCCGCCGGCAGCACCTGCGCCAGCCCGGCGAAGGGCAGGCCGGCCGCGCTGACACTGCCGGAGGCCGACCATACGGCGTACGTCTCGGTCGGCAGCCGGTCGACAACCTCACGCAACAGCCGGCTCTTGCCGATGCCGGCGGAGCCGCTGAGGATCAGACCGCGGCCGCCGCCGGTCGCCGCGGCGGAGAGCCGGTCGAACTCTTCGGCCCGCCCGACAAAGCTCCACAGGCCCATGGCAGGGCAGCATATAGGACCATTGCCCAGGGAGTGCGCCCGGTCACAGATCGCATTTGAGTATGAAGTGTCCGATCAGTTGAGTAGGGCCGGACCTCGTTGCGTAGGTGATCGTGCACGTAGCGTCGGATTGCTGGTCCTTGTCGCGACCAGCGTCCAAAGGAGCACAGCCATGGAGCCGGTGACAGCACCTTTGATCCCGCAGGTTGTCGGCCTCTCCGGGCTCATCCCGCACCAGCGAGGTCCGTTGTGGCGATCAAGCGGCCAAGTGGACGATCCGCTGGGCACCGCCGACAGACCGCAGCCCGGCCCGGTCCGTCCACCGCCCAGTCCCGTCGAGTCGTCGGACGGCGCCGTCCGACCGATCCACCTGCCGGTCAGGCCGTTTCACCCGTCGGTCCCGCCACCGGCGGACGAGCCGGTGTCGGTGGTGCTGGTCGGTGCCGGCAGCGACAGCCGTGGCGCCGTGCTCGGCGCGTTGCTGGGCGAGCGGCTGCCGGTGACCCGGCCGGCCGAGACCTTCATGATCGTCAGTTATGGTCCGACCGCCCGCGTCGCGGCCTTTCTGCCGGGCTGGTCGCATCCCTGGCTGATCCCCGCCGGCGCGGCGGCACCCCGAGTCGGTCTGGGGCTACCCCGGCCGGCCCGCCGGATCGAGATGAGCCGCCCGGATCCGCTGCTGCGGCACTTCAGTCTGGTGGACACCCCGGATCTCGATACCCTGCGGTCCGCCGGGCTGGCCGTGGTGCACGACACGATGACGCGGGCCGGTGCGTTGCTGTTCGTCATCGGAGCGGGCCCGCCACCCGGTCCGATGGCGCACGACCTGTTGCGGCAGGCGGTCGCGGCGGCCGTCGAGGTGTTCTTCGTCGTGACCCCGGGTGGCGTGCAGAGCGAGAGCGACCGGCCGCACCGGACGGCGCTGCTGGCCGCCGTGCCCGAAGTCGAGGCGGCACCGTGGTTCGTCCTGGACCCGGCGGGGCAGCCGCAGCTGCACCGTACGTTGATCGACTGGGCGGATCGGGAGGCGCTGCACCGGGCGGGTGCCGGCCTGTCCGCACTGGCTGGTCTCGACGGGCCGGCCGGGTTCGACGGAATCGACCCGCCGGGCGGCCATCCGCCGTCGGGCCGGGGCACCGTAACCACTGCCGGTCCGGCGGTCATCGGCGCGGCGGCGGGCAGTGCCGCGGTCGCTGACTGGTCGGCGCTGCTCGACCGGACGGTCCAGCGGGCCGGACAGCGGGTCCGGCACACCGTGTCGATCGAGCTGGCCCACATCCATCTGGCCGCGGTGCAGGAGATCCTGTTCCGTGGTGGGCCCGCCGTCGTGCCCGACTTCCTGGACCGTGAACTGCTGGCGTTGTCGGTGCGGGCCGCCGCCGAGTGCGCGGGCGCGGTCGACGGCGTCGTCGACGAGATGACCGGACTGCTGCTCGGGGCCGAGAACCTCGTGGCGCTGCGGCAGCCGCTACGGGAGCTGCTGCGCCGCAGGATGCTGATCGACCCGCTGCCTACCGCCAGCGTCGCCGGACTGCTGGCGACGGCCGGCGGGCGGATCGAGCCGGTCGCGCCGACGCCGTCGAGGGAGCCGCTGGACGGGGTGGTGCTGCCCGGGACGCAGCCGGACATGTTCGCCGCGTACCCGGTGCAGTGGTCCCGGTCCATGGTGCCGCCGATCGGTCTCGCCCTCGCCGCTGACTGCTGGCATCCGCACGATGGACCCGCCGGGATGGCACCCAACCAGGCACGATCCTGGACCCAACGGATGCTGTGGGCGATGGAGCTCGACCTGGCGCGAGAGCTCGCCGTGCGGTTCACCGCGATCCGTCGGGGCCTGGCCAGCCTGCTCGCCGACACGATCGACAGCGGTGACCCGCAGCGGTGACGGCGGCGGGTGTTGTCGGACCCGGCGGCACCGGTGGCACGATGGGGGACATGGCGGCTCCCCAGGTTGCTCCGGTCGAGACGCCGGACACAGATGAGATGCCAGGTGGCGAACGGCTGTGGGTGACGATCGTCTGGGACGATCCGGTCAACCTCATGACCTACGTGACCTGGGTTTTTCAGAAGCTGTTCGGGTACAGCCAGGCCAAGGCCGAGGAGTTGATGCTCGACGTGCACCACAAGGGCCGGGCGGTGGTCTCGTCCGGGGCACGGGAACGGATGGAGGCCGACGCCTCCCGGTTGCACGCCTACGGGCTCTGGGCCACGGTGGATCGGGCATGAGCATGTTCCGACGCCGGTCCGGGCGGTTCGTCGCGATCTTCTCCCCGGACGAGGTCCGGGTGCTGCGCAAGGTCGCCGGTGAGGTGGTGGCCCTGCTCACCGACGGCTTCGACCATGGCGATCCGGTGGTCGACCGGCTCTTTCCGGACACGTATCCGCAGGACGCGGCGAGTTCGGCGGAGTTCCGCCGCTACACCGAGAGCGAACTCAAGACCGCCAAGATCGATCAGGCGGGGGCGGTGCTGGCGGTGCTGCCGACCGACCCGGACGCCGATGGCGGCGCCGAGGTCCGGCTGGACGAGGAGGCGGCCGAGGCGTGGCTGCGCGCGCTCAACGACGCCCGCCTCGCGATGGGGGTACGGCTGGACCTGAAGGCGGACACCGACCTCGGCGCCGAACTGGCGGCGGCTGAACGGGACGATCCGTCGTCGAGCCGGCTGTTCCAGCTGTCGGTTTATGCCTATCTGGGCTATTTGCAGGAGTCGCTACTCGCCGCGATCACCGGTCAGCCGAGGTCGCTGGCGTGACGACCGCCACGGCCGGTCCCGGCCGGAGAAGGCGGTACGCTGGGGGCGTGCTGAGCATCGACCGGTCGATCATCGACGCGATCGTCGCCCACGCCCGCCGGGATCACCCCGACGAGGCGTGCGGCGTGGTCGCCGGCGCTGCTGGCTCGGACACCCCGGCCCGGCACATCCCCATGGAGAACGCGGCCCGCTCGATGACCTTCTACGAGTTCGACTCGATGGAGCAGTTGCGGCTGTGGCGGGAGATGGACGACCGGGACGAAGAGCCCGTGGTCATCTACCACTCGCACACCGCGACCGAGGCGTACCCGTCCCGGACCGATGCCGCGATCGCCGGCTGGCCCGAGGCCCACTACCTGTTGGTCTCCACCCGTGACCCGCACGTCACCGAGATCCGGTCGTTCCGCATCGTGGACGGCGTGGTGACCGAGGAACCGGTCAACGTCATTGACGCCGACGTCGATCCGCACGCGGTGCAGTCGTACCTGTTCGGGCAGACCCCGACGACGGTCGACTACGAGTGTTCGTCCGGCCACTGACCCGGCCGCAGCACCCGTACCGCAGTCTGATCCGATCCACCGTCGCTATAGGAGCACGTCAATGGCTATCGAAGTTCGCGTACCCACCATCCTGCGCAGCTACACCGGCGGGGCGAAGGTCGTCGAGAGCAGCGGGGACACCCTCGCGGCACTGCTGGAAAACCTCGACACCCAGCACAACGGTCTACGTGGGCGGCTGGTCACCGCCGAGGGGGCGCTGCACCGGTTCGTCAACATCTACGTCAACGACGAGGACGTCCGGTTCCTCGGCGCGCTGGACGCCAAGCTCTCCGACGGGGACACCGTGACGATCCTGCCCGCCGTGGCCGGCGGGGCGCTCGGGTTCGCCGCTGCGGCAGCCCTGGTCGGCTTCCCGCCGGCCGCCGTCGCGTCCGTCGCCGGCTGAGGGGGCCGCCATGGCGCGCTACGACAGCCTGCTCGACGCGTGCGGCGGTACCCCACTGGTCGGCCTGCCCAGGCTCTCCCCGGTGGTGCCCGAGGGGGCACCACCGGTGCGTCTGTGGGCCAAGTTGGAGGACCGCAACCCGACCGGCAGCGTGAAGGACCGGGCCGCCATGTACATGGTCCGGGCGGCGGAGCGGGCGGGCCGGTTGCGGCCGGGGGACACCATCCTCGAACCCACCAGCGGAAACACCGGCATCTCGCTCGCCATGGTTGCCAAGCTGCGCGGCTACCGGTTGGTCTGCGTGATGCCGGAGAACGTCTCGTCGGAGCGGGTGCAACTGCTCCGGATGTACGGCGCGGAGATCATCTTCTCGCCGGCGGCAGGTGGATCGAACCAGGCCGTCGCCACCGCGAAGCAGATCGCCACCGAACACCCCGACTGGGTGATGCTCTTCCAGTACGGCAACAGTGGCAACGCCCAGGCACACTACGAGACCACCGGTCCGGAGCTGCTGCACGACCTGCCGACGATCACCCACTTCGTCGCCGGGCTGGGCACCACCGGCACCCTGATGGGCACCGGACGCTACCTACGGGAGAAGGTCGAGGCCATCGAGATCGTCGCGGCCGAGCCCCGGTACGGCGAGCTCGTGTACGGGCTGCGCAACATCGACGAGGGCTACGTGCCGGAGCTCTACGACGCCAGCGTGCTCACCCGCCGGTTCTCGGTCGGCACCCGGGACGCGGTGTTGCGGACCCGCCAACTGGTCGAGGTGGAAGGACTCTTCGTGGGCTTCTCGACCGGTGCCGTGCTGCACGCCGCGCTCGCCGTAGCCCACGAGGCGGTCAAGGCCGGCCGGCGGGCGGATGTCGCCTTTCTGGTCGCCGACGGCGGCTGGAAGTACCTGTCCACCGGTGCGTACGGCGGGACCCTGGCCGACGCCGAGGAAGCCCTCGATGGTCAGCTCTGGGCCTGACCGGACCCGGTCGGCGGCATTCGTACGCGCCAGCGGTGCAAATGATTGGTTGCGCTATGGGCGATCCTGATCGGTGTTGTCGAAGTCGCTCCAGTTGTTCGCGCTTCTCTGTCACGTTCGCGACAAGTTGCAGCGGATCTTGCATTCCGTCGCTGGCCGCAGCGTAGGCTGCCCAGCGTGGCAGAGCCGCTGATGGGGATCTTCGATGGCATGCACGGCGCGTCGCCGGTGTCCCACCGAGAGCCGTGGATCGCTTGATGCGTTTGACCGTGCTTGGTTGCGCCGGCAGTTTCCCGGGTCCCGAATCCGCCTGTTCGGCCTACCTGATCGAAGCTGACGACTTCCGGCTGCTGATCGACTTCGGCTCCGGATCGCTGTCCGCGCTCCAACGGTACGCCGGGCTGCACGCCGTGGACGCGATCATGCTGACCCATCTGCACTGCGATCACATGCTCGACGCCTGCACCTACGTGGTCGTCCGCCGCTACGGCCCGGACGGCCCCCGTCCGCCACTGCCGGTGTACGCGCCGGCCGGTGCCCCCGACCGGATCGCCAGCGCGTACAGCGCCGACGCCGCACCGGTCGACGACGTCTACACCTTCTACGGGCTGCAGCCGGGCAGCTTTCCGATCGGGCCGCTGCAGGTGACCGTCGACCGGGTCAACCATCCGGTGGAAACCTACGGCGTACGCGTGGAGCACGGCGACCGGGTACTGACCTACTCGTCGGACACCGCGCCCTGCGAGGCGCTGCTGCGGCTGGCTCAGGACGCGCACGTCTTCCTCTGCGAAGCGAGCTACCTCGACGGGGTGGACAACCCGCCGGACCTGCACCTCACCGGTCGCGAGGCGGGCGAGGCCGCGACCAAGGCGGGGGTCGGCCGCCTGCTGCTGACCCACCTGGTCACGGCGTGGGGCAGCGAGGCCTCGACGTTCGAGGCGGCAGCCTCGACGTTCGACGGCCCGGTGGAGATCGTCCGGGCCGGAGCCCGGTACGACATCTGAGGTGCGCGCGTTGTCTTGCCGTACTGTTCGCCCGCTGGTCAACGCGACGTAGCCTCGGTCTCCCGCGTAGGCGCGACCGTGACACCATGCGCGTCGCGATCGTCACCGAGTCATTCCCACCGGACCTCAACGGAGTGGCGCACTCCGTCGTGCGGGTCGCCGAACACCTGGTCGCCCGGGGTCACGAGCCGATGGTGATCGCACCGGCACCGGCCGCCGCCCACCGGGCGGTGCCCGACCGCTTCCCGTACCCGGTGGTGCGGGTGCCGAGCCTGCCGGTGCCGCTGTACCGCAGCTTCCGGCTCGGGCTGCCGAGCCGACGGTTGACCGAGGTGCTGACCGGGCATGCCCCGGACGTGGTGCATCTGGCCAGCCCGTTCGTGCTCGGGGCCCGGGGCCTGACGGTGGCCCGCCGGCTGCGGCTGCCCACCCTGGCGGTCTACCAGACCGACGTGGCGGCCTACGCCCGCGCGTACCACCTGGGGTGGAGCGTGGCGACGGTCTGGCGATGGCTGCGCGAGATACACAACGCCGCCGACCGGACGCTGGCCCCGTCCACCGCCGCGGCGGCCGACCTGGTCGACAACGGCATCGAACGGGTACGCATCTGGGGCCGCGGCAT
The DNA here is from genome assembly GCF_048060115.1 of Micromonospora sp. LOL_023. Lineage (NCBI taxonomy): Bacteria > Bacillati > Actinomycetota > Actinomycetes > Micromonosporales > Micromonosporaceae > Micromonospora > Micromonospora sp. LOL_023. The sequence continues at coordinate 18,197 of NZ_JBHMIM010000032.1, read as the reverse complement.
CGATCCGGTCCGGTTCGCCCCGGACCGCCGCTGCGAAGGGCTCCGCCGGGAGTTCGCCCCCGACGGTGCGGTGCTGGTCGGCTACGTCGGGCGGCTCGCCGCCGAGAAGCGGGTCGACCTGCTCGCCGAGACGAGCCGGCTGCCCGGGGTACGGGTGGTGGTGGTCGGCGACGGGCCGGCCCGCCGGGAGTTGGAGCGCGCGTTACCGGCGGTGCGGTTCCTCGGTGCCCGGCACGGGGCCGCACTGGCCCAGCTGTACGCCAGCTTCGACATCTTCGCGCACACGGGACCACACGAGACGTTCGGTCAGACGGTGCAGGAGGCTCAGGCCAGTGGCGTGCCGGTGATCGCCCCGGCGGCCGGCGGCCCGGTCGATCTGGTCGCACACGGCGTCACCGGGCTGCTGGTGCCCCCGGGTGACGGGGCCGCACTGGCCACGGCGGTGGCCGGACTGGCCGGCGATCCGGCGAGGCGGGCCCGCCTCGCCGGATCGGCCCGGGCCGCGGTGGCCGGTCGGACCTGGTCGGCGATCGGTGACGAACTGGTCGAGCACTACCGCGCCGTGCTGGACTCGCCCGGTGTGCTGGCGCGGCTGCCGGTGGCGGCCTGAGCCGGACCGCCCTCGGCGGCCTGGCCCGAAGCCGCCACTGGTGTGGGCCGGGCGACGAAGGCCAACCCGACAACGGCCGCGCCCGGTACGACACATAGGCTCTGCCCATGGCACGACCCGATGGACGCACTCACGCGCAGCTACGGCCGGTGACCCTGACCCGCAACTGGAGCACGCACCCGGAAGGATCGGTGCTGGTCGAGTTCGGGCAGACCAAGGTGCTCTGCACCGCGAGCGTCACCGAGGGGGTGCCCCGCTGGCGTAAAGGCTCCGGCCTGGGCTGGGTGACCGCCGAGTACGCGATGCTGCCCCGGGCGACGACCACCCGTTCGGACCGGGAAAGCGTCAAGGGCCGGCTCGGCGGGCGGACCCATGAGATCTCCCGGCTGATCGGGCGGAGTCTGCGGGCGGCCGTGGACCTGAAGGCGTTGGGTGAGAACTCGATCGTGCTGGACTGCGACGTGCTGCAGGCCGACGGCGGTACCCGTACGGCCGCGATCACCGGAGCGTTCGTGGCGCTGCACGACGCGGTCGGCTGGCTCGCCGACCGCAAGGCGCTGCACGGCAAGCTGGAGCAGGTGATGCGGCGCTCGGTGGCGGCGGTCAGCGTGGGCGTGATCGGGGGCGAGCCCCGACTGGACCTGTGCTACCTGGAGGATGTGGCGGCCGACGTCGACATGAACGTGGTTTGTACCGGTGACGGTGACTTCGTCGAGGTGCAGGGCACGGGTGAGGCCGCCGTCTTCGGCCGGGACCAGCTCGACGCACTGCTCGACCTCGCGGTCGTCGGCTGCGCCGAGTTGACCGCCGCGCAGCGCAAGGTGCTCGACCGGTGAGCGCCGCGCCCGCCGGGCAGACCCGGCTGCTGCTCGCCACCCGCAACGCGAAGAAGTTGGCCGAGCTGCAGCGGATTCTGGACGGGGCGCTGGGCACCAGGCGGATCGAGCTGGTGGGCATGGCCGACCTGGAGCCCTACCACGAGGTGCCCGAGACGGGCCTCACGTTCGGTGAGAACGCGTTGCTCAAAGCACGGGAGGGCTGCCGCTACACCGGGCTGCCCACGGTGGCCGACGATTCCGGGCTGGCGGTCGACGCGCTCGGTGGCATGCCAGGGGTGTTCAGCGCTCGCTGGTCCGGCCGGCACGGAGCCGATCAGGCGAACCTCGATCTGGTGTTGGCCCAGCTCACCGACGTGCCGGACGAGCACCGCTCGGCGTCGTTCGTCTGCGCCGCGGCCCTGGTGCTGCCCGGCGGCAAGGAGCATCTGGTCGAAGGCCGCCAGTCTGGTCGGCTACTGCGCGCCGGGCGGGGCGACGGCGGCTTCGGCTACGATCCGATCTTCCTCGGCGACGGACAGGAGCGGACGAACGCCGAGCTCAGCCCGGCTGACAAGGACGCGATCAGTCATCGTGGCAAGGCGTTCCGACTGATGGCCAAGGTGATCGTGAAGACTCTGGGATGACGTCGGTAAATTTAATTAGTGCTTAGAAATCCGGTTACTCGCCGTACATCCGAGTTCACCCCCGATACGCTCGCGCCGCAAGCTCGTGCCACAGGGGGGTAGTTTTCTTGAGTAGACACAGATTGAGCCAGGCCATCGCGCGGACCGGTTCGGGCCGGCGTCGGCTCGTCGTCGGCGGCGTCAGTGCCGCGCTGCTGGCCGGCATGGTGGTCACCGCGCTGCCGTTGCTCGCCGACGATCAGATCACCGTGTCGGCGATCGCCGACACCACCGCCACCGACGTGCCACAGGACGGTGACAACGCGGTCAAGACCACTCTGGCCACCTGCCCCGCGCTGTGTGAGCGCAACCCGAGGGGGGCCCGGGACGCCATCGTCGAGTTCACGGTCGAGAACATCCCGGTTGCCGTACGCAACCTGCGGGTACGCCTGCAGATGTATTCGTGGCAGGACTTCGACGCCCGCGTCTCCGTCCATCCGACCTCGTTGGACGCGCGCCAGCCGCGGCCGCCGCTCGCCGAGTCGGACCCGGCCCGGCCAGGCGTCGAGCCGCTGGCCGTGGTGCCGCAGGTCCGCAAGGGGCACAACGAGTGGGACGTGTCCAACCTGGTGACCGGCAACGGGACCTACACCCTCGCGCTTCGTCAGCAGGAGCTGGGCCAGCGGGTCTACTGGCCGTCGGTGGAGTACCGCGATCCGTCCATCCGACCCCAGTTGCTGATCAGCTTCGAGCCGGCGGCGGGCGCGCCGAGCAGCCCGCCGGTGTCGCCGACCGCCCCGCCGGCCAGCCCGTCCGCCCCGCCGAGCGCGCCGGTGCCGACGGCACCGCCCCCTTCGGCGACACCGACCGTCGGGCCGACCGCCGGGCCGACCGCCGCGCCCAGCCCGCCGGCCAGCCCGCCGGCACCCGGCGTCGGCTGCGGGTCGGTATCCGACCAGCTGGTGCCCTCCTGCGGTGCCTGGTGGGGCATGTACTCGCCGACCAGCGCGGCGAAGGGCTGGGACCACGGCGCGGCGGTCAACGAGGTGGAAGCGCAGGTCGGGCGCAAGTTCGACATCGTGCACCGCTACCACGACTTCTCGAACTCCGGCAGCAACGGGGCGTTTCCCGACAAGTTCGAGCAGGAGCAGATGCGGGCCGGGCGGTTGATCTTCTTCGCCTGGGAGTCGCGGGTCTTCTCCACCGGAACCACGCTGAGCTGGCGCGACGTCTATGGTGGTCGGTACGACTCGGTGATCGACGATGTCGCCGGCCGGATCAAGGCGACCGGGGTTCCGGTGTTCATGGGCTTCGACCACGAGCCGGAGGACGAGCCGGCCAAGGGCAGCGACGCCGAGTTCGTGCGCGCGTGGCGCTACGTGTACGAGCGGTTCGCCAAGATCGGCGCGGACAACGCCGTCTGGGTGTGGACGATGATGGGCTGGTCCGGCCACTACGACCGGTACGCCGGACTCTATCCGGGGGATGCCTACGTCGACTGGGTCGCCTACGACCCGTACAACTTCTACGCCTGCAACGGTGGCAAGACCTGGAAGGACCCATACACCACGGTGAACGGCTTCTACCGGTGGCTGGACGACAACCGGATCGGGGTCGGCAAGCCGCGGATGCTGGCCGAGTTCGGCACGAACTTCAATCCGGACGACCCGGCGGCCAAACAGCGCTGGTTCGAGCAGTTCCCCGCCGCGATCAAGGCGCATCCGAAGATCAAGGCGGTGATCTACTTCAACTCGGCTGGGTCCACCACCACCTCGGCGACCTGCAACATGACGATGAATCACACACCGTCCGCACTGGCCGGCTTCACCAAGGCAGGGAAGGACCCCTACTTCAACCAGCCGCTGGTGGTCAACCGCTGACCCGACACTGAGCACATCCGACGGATGCCTGCTGGGAACCTGATACCCAGCCGTCCGATCGGTGGATGTCCGACCCGGCTGGGGTTGGCGCACGCTGTCTGAGATAATTTCCCATCTGGAGGGAAGCGTGAACCAATCCCAGCCTGGCTGGCGTTTGCCCAGCCGGCGTCGACTGTGGACCACGTCCATGGTCGCCGCCGCTTCTTCGGCGGCCCTGGTGCTCGGTGCCACCGCCGCATCGGCCGCGGTCGTGCCCGTTCCGGGCTCGGCCACCCTGGTCTCCACCAATCCGGCCGACCACACCCCACATGCCCGCAACGGCGAGGCCCGAGGCTTCGCCGAGATCGGCGGGGTGATCTTCGTCGGCGGCACGTTCACCGAAGTCCGGCCGGCCGGCACAGCGGACTGGGAGGACCGCCGGTATCTCTTCGCCTACCAACGGTCGACCGGGGCGCTTGTCGCCGGGTTCCAACCGGACCTCGATGGTGCGGTGAACACCCTGGCGGTCACCCCCGCTGGTGAGCTCATCGTCGGTGGAGTCTTTCGCAACGTCAACGGCGAGGAGCGCCGCAACCTGGTCGCCCTCGATCCGGCCACCGGGGCCACGGTGTCGACCTGGGAGGGCCGCTCCGACGGCGGCGTGGTTCGCGACATGGACGTCAGCGACGGCTGGCTCTACATCGGCGGGGCCTTCAACTGGGTCAACGGCACGGCACACGCCGGGGTCGCCCGACTCGACGTCACCACCGGTGCGATCGACCCGACGTTCGACATCGACATCGCGGTTGGCCGGCACGAGGTCTCGCCGTACGTGTGGACGTTGGACGTCTCGCCCGACGGGGACACCCTGGTCTTCGGCGGCAACTTCCGGGAGGTCGACGGCCTGGCGCGCGAGCAGCTCGCGATGGTCGACCTGGTCGGTACCCCGACCCTGACCGACTGGAACAGCAACCACCGCTTCGCGCCCAACTGCTCCTGGCAGACCTTCACCCACTACGTGCAGGATCTGAGCTTCGGCGAGGACAGCAGCTACTTCGTCGTCGGCACCAACGGCGGGGCCGGATGGCCGACGGCGTACTGCGACGCGTTGGTGCGCTACGAGACCGCCACCCGGGGCGGCAACATCAACGGCACCTGGCTCAACTTCACCGGCAACGACACCATCACCTCGGTGGTGGTCCGCGACGGGGTCGCCTACCTCGGCGGCCACTTTCGTTGGCTGAACAACCCGAACCGCAGCGACAACGCCGGCAACGGCGCCGTCGACCGGCTCGGCATCGGTGCGGTCACCGTCGCCACCGGGATGCCGGTCAACTGGAATCCTCGGCGCAGCGGCGGGTCGGCGCTGCCGGCCGGCGCGACCAGCTGGGGTTCGGCCGTGCCGGTGCTCTGGTTCGGCTCCGACGGGCTCTACTTCGGTCACAACTCGGATGGGATGGGCAACGAATACCACGGTCGGCTCGGCATGTTCCCGAATGCGGGCGGGCGTACGATTACCCCCCGGAACCCACCGACGGCCACCACCGGCTACCTGTACCTGCCCTCGGTGACAGGTGACTTGGCCAAGGTGCCTTTCGACGGTACCTCGCTCGGCGTCACGTCGGTCACCAGCCAGCCCAATCTGGCCAACGCGGGGGCGGTGTGGCGGGTGCACGACCGGATCTTCTGGGCCCGTCCGGTCGCCGGTACGACCACCGGCAGCCGGCTGGACATCTCAATGTTCAACGGCAACACGGTCGGCGGGCCCTGGGAGTCCTCGGGGTACAACGCCTGGTTCGACGCACTCTCCCTGAACGCAGCCTTCTACCTCGATGGGCGCCTGTACTACACCCGTACCGGCAGCGGCAACAATCAGCTGTTCTACCGGTACTTCGAGCTGGACGGGAACTATCTCGGGGCCACCGAGTTCACCGTCGCGACGAGTGGTGTGCCGTGGACGTCAGTGCGGGGCATGGCCTGGGTCGGTGGCAACATCGTGTACGGATCCACTGACGGTGGACTGCGTAGTGTGCCGTTCGACCCGACGGCCGACGTCGCGGTGGCCGGCACGGCGAGTGTGGTGATCACGGCGCCTGGCCCGTCGGCCGGCTGGAACAATCGATCGATGTTCTTCGCAGCGGAGTAGTCGATCGGAAACAACTGACCGGTAATCCCGGTGGGTCGGCATCAGCTTCCATGCTGCCGGCCCACCGGGCATTTGTAGGGTGTTACATCTATCGATAGAGAGGGCGGGTCGGTGGGGTCGACCACACGCCGTCACGGGCTGCTGCTGCGGACCGTATTCGCGGTCAAGCGTGGCTACTACCGGCTGCGCTACCCCCGCCTCCAACTCGGCGACGACGTCGAGATCCGGGGCCGGGTCCGCCTCCGACGTGGGGTACGGGTGACGATCGGCGACCGTACCAGGCTCAACAAGCTCGTCCGGTTCGCCGGGCCCGGCGAGGTCAAGATTGGTGCGGATTGCCTGCTGAACGCCACCTGGATCGGGAGCTGGACCACGGTCGAGGTCGGCGATCGCTGTCTGCTGTCGGACTGTGAGCTGATGGACAACGACTTCCACAACCTCCCGCCGCAGCTGCGGCACGAGCCAGCGACCGCGCTCACCCGAGCGCCCATCTCCGTCGGCGCAAACGTCTGGATCGGCGCCCATGCCCTGGTCATGAAGGGCGTCCGGATCGGACGCGACAGTGTCGTCGGTGCCGGGACCATCGTCCGGACCGATGTGCCAGACGGCGTCGTGGTGGTCGGAAACCCGCAACAGATTGTGAAGACATTCGATGAGTGAGCAGCCGCAGCGCACCGTGACCCTCAGCGACCTGCTCCGGGTGCCGCTGCTTCGGTGGCCGATCGTCACCGGCGGCGCGGTCGTCGGGCTACTGCTCGCGATCGGGTACCTGGTGGTGGCGCCGCCGTCCGCCTCGGCGGCGGCGGTCGTCGCGGTCCGACCGGTGGTCACCGATGCGTTCACCTACCCGGGCGCCGGCTCGGACCGTTCGATCAACATGAACGTGGAGAGTGGAATCGCCACCAGCACCGAGGTGCTGGCCCGGATCGCCGACGCGCGCACCGAAGAGGTGGTGGCCGTCCGCCAGGCGCTGCAGATCGAGGTGCCCGCGGGCGGCCAGATCCTGCGGTTCACCTACGCCGCTGGCACCGTCGACACCGCCGTCGAGTCGGTCAACCTCGCCGCCGCCACCTATCTGCAGGTCCGCGAGGAGATGTACGAGCAGCAGCGAGCCGACATGCTCGCCTCCTACGACGAGAGCATCGCGACGGTCGCCGAGCAGCAGTCGGCGGCGCAACGGCGGGCCGCGAACGCGTCCAGCGACACGGCGGCCGACGCGGCGTTGGCCGAGTTCGGGTCGCTGAGCAACCAGCTGACCCAGCTCAACGCCGCGCGTACCGAGATCGCGGCGATCGACGTCACCCCCGGCTGGATCACCCAGACCGCGCAGCAGCAACTCACCGACGCCGGGCAACCCCGTGCCGTGTACCTGGCTGCCGGCCTGCTTGCCGGGCTGGTCCTGGGGATGATGCTGTGCTATCTGCGTGAGTCGGCGGACCGTCGGGTACGCAGCGAGTCGGACGCCGTCGACGCCAGCGGGCTGCCGTTGCTCGGCACGGTCCGTCGGCGTGGGCTGCGCATCGACGGCCGTACCGTCGACGCGGACGTCCGGTACGTCGGCATGGCCATCGCCGAGCAGCTCCGCAAGGAGGTGCGTACCCCGGTCGTGGTGATCTCGTCGCGTAACCGGGAGGACACCACCCCGATGACGGCCAGCCTCGCCGTCGCTCTCGCTGCGGACGGCCAAGACGTCTACGTCGCCGACGACAGTCATCGGGTCGCCGCGCTGCGCGAGGCGCTGCTGTCGGACCGGCGACGGGTGCCGTCGGGCCCGTTCGTGGCTGCGCAGGCCGAGGCCGAACCCCAGCCGCAGACGGCGGCCGGTGACCTCACCCAGCCGGTCGGTGCCGTCGCGCCGCCGGAGCGCAGACCCGGCGACAGTACGGATTCCGACAGCACCATCGTCTTCTCGCTGCCCGGCGCGGACAACGACCGGACCGTCATCCTGCCCCGGATGACGGAATCGGTCGAGCCGGCGGTCGGTGCGCAGCGCCGCCCGTCGCCCCGGCCATCGCCGACGCCGTCCGCAGGCCAGTCCGATCCCACCGTGGCCCGTCCGGCCGGTGGCGGGCCGCCCGGGGCCGAGCGCGGGTCAGCCGGACGCCCGTCGACCAGTGGTTCGGTGATGGCCACTATCCCGGTCCGTACCCTGCCTGCGGATGCGCTCACCGTCGGCGACGGGATGGTCCGCATCGGGCTGTACGCGCAGGCGCCACGCGACGGCAGCATCGTGCTGTTCAACGCCCCACCGGCGGAGTCCGACGAGCGCGGCGTACGGGAGGCGCGGGCCGGCACCGCGATCGTGGTGGTCGAACGGGACCGTACCCGGCTGGCCGACCTGCGTCGGCTCACCGACCGGCTGCGCAGCTCGGGCGCCGAGCCGCTCGGCTTCGTGCTGACCGGCAGCGGCCGTGGCTGAGCTGGGCCGACACCCACCGGCGCTGCCGCTCTGGCCGCTCTGGCTGATGTTCGGCCTGGTGCCGCTCTGGTGGATCACCGGCCTGTTCTACTTCGGCTGGCCGATCTTCGGGGCCCTGCTGCTGCTCATCATGACCGTCCGGGGCCGGATCCCGCTGCCGGTAGGCAGCGGAATCTGGTTGGGTTTCCTGGCGCTGGTCGTCGTCAGCGGCACCCAGCTCACCGCCTTCACCGCGCTGCTCACCTTCGGCCTGCGGCTGGTCTTCTACCTCACCGCGTTGATCGTCTGCTGCTACGTCTACACCCTGGCCCGGGAGCGGACCGCGCTGACCGTACTGCTCGGACCGCTGTGCGCCTTCTTCGTCGGGCTGGTCATCCTCGGCTGGCTGGGGGTGCTGATCCCCCGATTCGAGCTGACCACACCGTTCGAGGTGCTGCTGCCCGGTGAGTTGTCCGGCAACCCGTTCATCCGCGACATGGTGCACGCCGAAGCCACCGAGTACAGCGTCCGGTCACTCAACCCGATCTTCCGGCCGGCGGCGCCGTTCGCCTACACGAACACGTTTGGCAGCACGTACGCCCTGACGTTGCCAGCGGTGGTGGCCTGCCTGCTGCTCGGAGTGCGCGGCCCGGCCCGTACCGTACTGCTGGTCGCGTTGCCGCTGTCGCTGCCGCCGGCCTTCCTCACCCTCAACCGTGGCATGTTCCTCAGCCTCGGGATCGGGCTGGCCATCCTCGGGGCACGGGCCGCCATCCGGGGCAACCTGCGAGTGCTGGCCTCCATGTTCGGCGTACTAGCGGTCGGCGGGTTGGCCGCCCTGGTCATCCCGATCGGTGAGCTGATCGACCAACGGGTCAGTGCCAGTGACACCAACACCGACCGGCTGTCGCTGTATCTGGAGGTACTGCGCTGGGTCCAGCGTTCCCCGCTGCTCGGGTACGGCACCCCGGTCCAGGTCGACACCGTCTCGGCGAATGCGCCCATCGGCACCCAGGGGCAGCTGTGGACGGTGCTGTTCAGCCACGGCATCCCGGCCCTGGTCTGCTTCATCGGTTGGTTCCTGCTGGTGGGGGCCGCCTGCTGGCCGGCCCGGTCGGCGGCCGCCCAGTGGTTGTCGGTCGTGCCACTGATCGGCCTGGTGCAGCTGCCGTTCTATGGACTGGTCAACCAGAATCTCACTGCCGCCTTCTACGTGGCAGCGGTCGCGTTGGCGCTGGTCGAACGGGAACGCCGCGGGTCCGCACCGACCATCCCGCTGGCGGCCCGATCACCGGCGGCCCAGGCACTTCTCGGAGCCGGCCGATGACCACGAGCACCGACCAACGGGAAACCCGGCGCAGCGCCCGCAGCGGCGTCATCGGCCTGGCCGGTGCCGCCGTCAGCGGACTGTTCGGCTTCGTGCTGGCCGTGGTCATCACCCGGGGCTACGGGCCGGCCGGCGCGGGTGCCTTCTTCGCCGCCGTCGGACTGCTCACCGTCGTCACCGCGATCTGCACGCTCGGTGCCGAGACCGGACTGCTCTGGGCGTTGCCGCGGCGGCGGACCGGGCCGACCGGCGACGCGGCCCGGATGCTGCCGGTCGCGTTGCTGCCGCCCCTGCTGCTCGCCGGCGGGACCGCCGTGGTCGGCGTGCTGGCCGCACCGCGGCTCGCCGACGTCCTGTTCGACGAGGCGACGGCGGGCACCGTACGGCTGGTCCAGCTCTGCGCGGTCGGGCTGCCGATCCTGGTGACCGCCGGGCTGCTGCTCGCCGCGGTGCGCGGGGTACGCCCGATCGGCGCCTACGTCGCGGTGCAGTTCTTCCTGCTGCCGATCGGCCGACCGGTACTGGTCGGCCTCGCGGCGGCGGCCAGCGCCACGGTGCTGTTCGGGCTCGTCGGCTGGCTGGTTCCGGCCCTGGTCGCGGTGGCGGCGTGCGCCTGGCTGGTGGTCGGGCCGCTCGGCGTCGGGCGCGGCGTGCGGTTGCGTCCGACGCGGACGGACTGGCGGGACTTCTGGCGCTTCGCGTTGCCGCGTGCCGGCTCGGCCGCGATCGACGCCGGTAGCATGTGGATCGGGGTGCTGCTGGCGGTGGCGCTGGCCGGCCAGACCGAGGCCGGGATCTTCGGCGCGGTCGGCCGCTACATCCTGGCCGGGCAGCTCGCGCTGCAGGGGCTGCGGGTGGCGGTCGCCCCACAGCTGTCCCGGCTGCTCGGCGAGGGCCGGCCGGCCGAGGCCGCCGCGGTGCACCGACAGACGACGACCTGGGCGGTGGTGCTGTCCTGGCCGGTCTACCTGCTGTTGGCGCTGTTCGCGCCCGGCTTCCTGGCCGTCTTCGGCCCGGAGTTCGCCGCCGGTGCCACCGCGATGACCCTGCTCGCGGTGGCGATGCTGGTGAACATCGCGGTCGGCAACGTGCAGACCCTGCTGCTGATGAGCGGCCGCAGCGGGCTGCACCTGCTGGCCGTACTGGTGAACCTGACGGTGACGGTGTCGCTGTCGTTCCTGCTGGCACCCCGGCACGGGGTGCTCGGCGTGGCGATCGCCTGGTCCTGCGGCATCGTGCTGGAGAACCTGATCGCGGCGACCGCGGCCGCGATCGTGATCGGGCAGCCACTGGTGGACCGGTCGATGCTGGTCGCGGCGGCGGCGGTGCTGACCGGGGTCGGCGTGGCCGCCGGTGCGGCGGTTGCGCTGGCCGGCCGGGGCGTGCCTGGCCTGGTGAGCGCGGTGGCCCTGTGCGCGGTGGTGGTGATGGGACTGCTGGCGCTGCCCCGGGTGCGGCGTCAGGTGTGGCGCAGCGTCAGACAGAGAGGTGGGTGAGTCGGTGATGGCCTCGATGAGGGACCGCATCAAGCAGTTGGTGCCAGGTCAGGTGACCGACCGGGTGCGTGAGTCGATGGTGCACTACGGGGTGCGGACCAGCGACCGGCGTCCGTTGCCGGACTTCCTGATCATCGGTACGAAGCGCGGCGGCACCACGTCGCTGTGGAACTACCTGATCCAGCATCCGCTGGTGCCCCGGCTCTTCCCGGCCTGGAACACCAAGGCCAGCCACTACTTCGAGGAGCACTGGTCGCGGGGTGAGGCGTGGTACCGGTCGCATTTCCCGACCCAGCGGCAGCGGGACGCGCTGAGCGCCCGACACGGCGGCCTGGTGCGGGTCGGCGAGGCCGCCCCGCTGTACATGTTCCACCCGACGGCGGCCGAGCGGGTGCAGGCGCTGATGCCACAGGTCCGGCTGATCGCGTTGCTGCGCGACCCGGTGGAACGGGCGTACTCGCATTGGAAGGAGCGACGGACCGAGGGCAAGGAGCCGTTGGACTTCGCCCAGGCGCTGGCCGCCGAGCCGGAGCGCTCTGCCGGTGAACGGGAACGGCTGATCGCCGATCCGGGGTACTTCTCCGAACCGTACGACTGGTACACCTACCGGGCGCGGGGGCGCTACCTGGAGCATCTCGAACCATGGTTGGCGCGGTTCGACCGGTCCCAGTTCCTCTTCCTGACCAGCGAGGAGTTCTACGGCGACACCCGGGACGCGTACCGGCGTACGTTGGAGTTCCTCGAACTGCCCGGTCACGAGCCGGCGGCGTTCAAGGTTTACAACGACCGCCGGTCGGCGCCGATGGACGAGCAGTTGCGGGCCGAGCTGACCGACTACTTCCAGCCGTACAACGACGCTCTGGCCCGCCGGCTCGATCTGCGTCTGGACTGGGCCGGGTCGTCGCGGTGACCGGCGCGGATCCCCGGCTGCGCGACGACGGACTGGGCTGGGTCACCCGGGCGGTGTTCCCGGACGAGCGGCTGCGGTTGACCCTGTCGCCGGCCGACGCGGGGGACCGGCCGGCCGACGCGGCGGGCCCGGTGGCGTCGGCCCGGTCGGCCGGCGACCGGCCCCTGGCGCGGTACGCGGTCGTCCCGTCGGTCGCCGGGGCCCGGTTCCTGCTGCCGCTGGGCAGCCGGCGGGTCACCGCCGCGTCGGTGTGGGCGTACAACGCGCTGCGACCGCCCCGGGTCCGGCTGCCCCGTGCGGTGCTCGGTCTGGCGGCCCGGACCGGGGCGTTGGCGGCGACCCGCCCGGTGGTGTTGACGGTGTCGGCGCCGGCCGACGCCGGGCCGGTCGACGAGTTGATGCTGGTCGACCACCTGGCCGCCCGACTGGGTGGCCAGCGTTGGTACGCGGCGATCGGGGTCCGGCCGCCGGATCCGAACCACAAGCCGACGGTGCAGCTGTTCGATCAGGACGGTCGGCCGCGCGGGTACGCCAAGCTCGGCTGGAACGGCGCGACCCGGTCGCTGGTCCGGGCCGAAGCCGCCGCGTTGTCGCAGGTCGCGGAGGTCTCCGGAGTGGGTGGGCATCCGGTGGTGCCGAAGCTGTTGACCGCCGGTGACTGGTCGGGGCAGGCGGTGACAGTCGTGGAGCCGTTGCCGGCCCGGATCCGGGCGGTCGGATCGGGCGGCCCGCCGCAGGTCGCGGCGGTGTTGGCGCTCGCCCGCCGGGGTGGTGGCCCGGTGCCGCCGCAGCCGTTGGCCGGCTCGGCCTTCCTCGACCGGCTGCGCGGCATCGCCGCCGCTACCCAGGCGGACGCGACAGTGGACGCGCCGGCCGGTAGGCGGGCGTTGGCGGCGGTGAACCGGCTGGCGGACCGGTACGGGTCGGTGCGGGTCGAGTTCGGCCACTGGCACGGTGACTGGGTGCCATGGAACCTGGGTCGGCACGCCGGTACGCTCGTCACCTGGGACTGGGAGCACAGTGGTCCGGACGTGCCCGTGGGGTTCGATCTTGCTCATGAGGCCTTCCAGTGCTCGCTGGTCCTACGTGGCGAGCCGGCTGAGGTGGCAGCTGCGGCAGTGGACACTGCGCTTGGCGGGCTCGCCGCCGAGCTGTGCATCGACTCCGACCAACGTCGTATGATCGTCCAGAGTTATCTGATTGAGATGTGGTTGCGGACGTGGCGGTTGGCTGCTGGGGGTGCCGGTTGGAACCGGGCGCTGCATCCCGCGTTGCTCGACGTCATCGAGCGACGCAGCGTCGACTGAGGTGCAACATGGTCGTGTCCTACTTGCTAGGAGAGGCCCTGTCGGGTGCCCGACCGGAAGAAGGTCACCGATGAGACTGCCTGGCCACAGGGATTGGCTACGGTGACGGTTGTCCCACAAATCCGACTGGCTGGATAGAAGATCTCTCGTGTTTGCGAGTGCGGAAAGTGAGCGGGTGGCTGGGGTGTGGGTGTGTCGAGACGGTAGCGCCCGGTAGGGGTGTCGAGATGAGGCGAGGGTCGGGTGCATCGGCGGACCCCGGACAGCGATCGTCGCCAACTTTTTTCCCGGGTACCGTCCTATATATTCTTTGGTCAAACAGCGGTTGGCCGGCTAGTGAACTCTGGGGGCATCTATGGCCAACAACATGGACGGCGGTGACGGCGCCCCAGTTGTCCTGCTCGTTGGCTCAAGCGGCGGGCATCTTGCCCAGTTGATGGCACTGGAGCCGTGGTACGCGGGCCGCGATCGGTGCTGGGTCACCTTCGACACTCCCGACGCCACTTCGTTGCTGCGCGGCGAAGATGTCGTCTGGGCGCACCATCCCACCACGAGGAACGCCCGCAACCTGATCCGCAACACCTGGCTCGCGGTGCGGATCTTCCGGCGTCGGCAGGTCGCCGCCGTGGTCACCACGGGGGCGGCGGTGGCGGTGCCCTTCGTAGTGCTGTCCTGGCTGCGCCGCGTGCCGGCGGTCTACATCGAGGTCTACGACCGCATCGACACCCCGACGCTCACCGCGCGGCTGTGCCGGCCGTTTCTGTCGGCCATGCTCGTGCAGTGGGAGGAGCAGCGGCGCCAGTACCCGGAGGCAACCGTTGTCGGAAATCTGCTCTAGAAGTCAATTTACGAACAACAATGACATCTTGATGAAACAACCGAAATGGTGACCAGTTCGAGGAGTTGGTCGTGGTGGAATCCGCGCTGTCAAGACCCGAGCTTTCGAATTACGCCGCCCGGATTCCCCGACAGCGGAGTACGCCGCTCACCGGCACGATCCTGGTGGCGGTCGGCACCGACCGGCACCGGTTCGACCGGCTGATCGGCTGGCTGGAGGACTGGTACCCGCCCGCCGCCGACCGGGTCGACCTCGTCGTCCAGTACGGACACAGCCGGGCACCCGACATCGCCGGCGCCACCGCCTTCCTCGACCACGACGCGCTGCAACGTGCCATGTCCCGGGTCGGCCTGGTCGTGTGCCACGGCGGTCCGGCCACCATTCTGGAGGCCCGTCGGCACCGGCACCTGCCCATCGTCGTCCCGCGTGACCCGGCGCTCGGCGAGCACGTCGACGATCACCAGCTGCTGTTCGCCCGCCGGCTGGCCGGCGCCGGCCTGGTCCGGCTCTGCGAGTCGCAGGCATCCCTGGTGGACGCACTGGAAGCCGGCCTGCGCGAGCCCGCGACGTTCGGCATCGGTGCGGACAACGGCACCGACACCGCCCGGCAGGCTGCGGTCGCCCGGGTCGGCGAGATCATCGAAGGGCTGATCTCGGCCGCGAACCCACGTCGGACGCTCGCTCGGCGGGCCCGGTGACCGCGGGCGCCGTGCCGACGGTCAGCGTGGTGGTCCCCACCCGGGACCGCCCGGAGCTGCTCCGCGAAGCGGTCACCGCGATCCGGGCCCAGGACTATCCGGGCGTCATCGAGGTCGTCGTGGTGTACGACCAGTCCACACCTGACCCCACGCTGGCCGACGAGGATCCGCGCCGGCCGGTCCGGGTGCTGGCCAACGATCGCTCCGCCGGCCTGTCCGGGGCCCGCAACTGTGGCATCCTGGCCACCACCGGTGAGCTGGTCGCGTTCTGCGACGACGACGACCGGTGGCTGCCCGGCAAGCTCGCCGCCCAGGTCGCCGAGCTGGCCGCGCACCCGGAGGCGGAGTTCGTCAGCTGCGGCATCCAGGTCAGCTACGACGGCACCACCACCGACCGGGTGCTCGACCGGGACACCGTCCCGCTCGCCGCGCTGCTGCGCGACCGGATGACCGAGCTGCACCCGTCGACGTTCCTGATCCGCCGGGCCGCGCTGGTCGACGGCTTCGGCCTCGTCGACGAGGAAATCCCCGGCAGCTACGCCGAGGACTACGAGTTCCTGCTGCGGGCCGCGCGCAGCGCCCCGCTACGCAACCTGCGGACCCCGTACGTGCTGGTCCGCTGGCACAAGCGGTCCTACTTCGCGCAACGCTGGGACACCATCTCCACCGCGTTGCAGTGGCTGCTGGATCGCTACCCCGAGTTCGCCACCGAACCCGCTGGCGAGGCCCGGGTGGCCGGGCAGATCGCGTTCGCCCAGGCCGCCGCCGGGCACCGGCGCGGCGCGCTGCGCTGGGCCCGGCACACCTTGGCCCGCAACCCGAAGGAGCCCCGCGCATACCTGGCGATCGCCGTGGCCAGCCGGGCGGTCCGTCCGGACATCGTGCTGCGCACCCTGCACCGCCGGGGTCGCGGCATCTGACCCGGGTACGCGCCGCCCTGCTCGTCGGTGTCCACCAGGTCCCCTTTGGATGGCGATTGGCAGGGTTCGCCGCTGCCGTTGGTGCTTGATCCAGTTCGTACTCAGAATCCTCCCAGATTTACGCTCTGACGTCTTTCGGTGACGGTGGGGTCGCCGTAGGGTGCTGGCTACCTGTGTTGATCTTCGGGGGGTGGCTGTGTCGGGTCGTCGGGCTGGGCGGGTGTGGTTGTCGGGTGTGCGGTGCCGGGTCGCTGGGGTGACGGCGGTCGTGGTGGTGGCGTCGGCGTTGGTGGCTCCGCAGGCGGTGGCGGCGCCGGTGGGGTCGGCGGTGGAGCCGGAGGTGGCCCAGCGGTCGGTGCCGGTGGCGGAGCACACGCCGATGGAGGTCGATGAGGCGTCGCTGGCGGATTTCGCGCCGGAGCCTCCGGTGTGGCCACGTGCGGGTTCGGTGGTGGCGGATCTGTCGGGTGGGTCGGCGGCGGTGGAGGTGGGTGGTCTGCCGGTGGTGTTGTCGGCGCCGGTGCCGGTGGGTGATGTGTTGTCGGGTCGGGTGCGGGCGGCGTTGGCGGACACGTCGCGGGTTCCGGGTCGGGTGCGGGTGGAGGTGGTGGATCCGGGTGAGGCGGCGGCGGCCGGTTTGGCGTTGGTGGTGCGGGTGGCGGCGGAGGAGGAGGCGGCTGCGCCGGGTGACGCCGGGGTGCGGTTGGAGTTGGATTATTCGGGGTTCGCTGGTGCGTTCGGTGCGGGGTGGGCGTCGCGGTTGCGGTTGGTGCGGGTGGTGGACTGCGCGTTGGTCGACGTCCAGGATCCGGCGTGTCCGGGCCCGGTGCCGTTGGGGTCGCGTAACGATCCGGTGGCGGGTCGGATCGCGGCTGAGGTGGAGTTGCCGTCGGTGCAGGCGGAGGCTGGTCGGGCCGCGAGCAGCGGCGGTGGTGGGGTGATGGTGGCGTTGATGGCGGCCGGGGGGAGTGAGACGGGGTCGTTCAACCGGACATCGTTGGCGCAGTCGGCGTCGTGGCAGGCGGGGCAGTCGGGGGGTGGGTTCTCGTGGTCGTATCCGTTGGAGGTGCCGCCGTCGCCGGGTGGGTTGGCGCCGGAGGTGTCGTTCGGGTATTCGTCGGCGGCGGTGGATGGTCGGACCAACGGGGAGAATTCGCAGCCGTCGTGGATCGGTGAGGGCTGGGACTTCCATCCGGGGTTCATCGAGCGGGCCTACCGGACGTGCCGCGACGACCTGGAGGGTTTCCCGGCGCACTACCCGAACGCGACGCCGGATCCGTGTTGGCGGGAGCCGAACGCGAAGCTGGTGTGGCAGGGCCAGTCGACGGAGATCGTCCTGGGTGACGGGGACGGCAAGTGGCGGCTGGCCAACGATGACGGGTCGCGGATCGAGCTGCTGCCGAATCGGCACGGCTACACCGAGGGTGGGGAGGCGTGGCGGCTGACCACAACCGACGGTACGCAGTTCTACTTCGGCCGGCAGCGGTTGCCGGGGTGGAACACGGGGGACCGTGAGACGGATTCGGTGATGGGGCAGGCGGTGTTCTCCAACCACACCTGGGAGCCGTGCTACCAGTCGACCGGTTTCTTGTCTTCGCGGTGTTTCATGGCGTACCGGTGGAATCTGGATTATGTCGTGGATGTTCACGGGAACTCGATGTCGTACTGGTACGACCGGGAGTTGAGCCGGGCGGGGATCACCGGGACGGGCACGTATCAGGTGCAGTACGACCGGGGCAGTGTGTTGCGGCGGGTGGAGTACGGCACGGTGGCCGGTGGTGAGGCCGACGCGGTGAACCCGCCGATGCGGGTGTTGTTCGCGGTGGGCGACCGGTGTCTGTCGTCGTGTTGGAGTGGGAGTTCGCCGAACACGGCGAGTTGGCCGGACACGCCGTGGGACATGCAGTGTGACGCGGCGCCGTGCAACAACAACATCGGGCCGTCGTACTTCACCGGGAAGCGGTTGACGTCGGTGACGACGCAGGTGCGGGTCGGCGGGGTGTATCAGGACGTGGACCGGTGGAACCTGAGCCACAGTTTCCCGTCGACGAACGAGTCGACCGCGTTGAACCCGCCGTCGTTGTGGCTGTCGGGGATCCAGCGGACGGGTCTCGCCGGTGGCCAGGCGGCGTTGCCGCAGGTGACGTTCGGTGGTAACCGGTATGCGAACCGCACTGATCACAACGTGTCGGCGGCGGTGCCGGTGACGAACAAGTACCGGATCACCGAGATCAACACCGAGTCGGG